>JALYLB010000074.1 GCA_030774475.1 Chloroflexota bacterium
CCTCGACGCCACCGGCGGCGCCGCGGAGGAGGGCCGACTCTTGCTCGACGAGGCACCCGCCCGCCGGGCTCGCGACCGGGTGGGAATCGTCTTCCAGGACCCCGAGACCCAGCTGGTGATGGGCCGCGCTGGTGACGACGTTGCCTTTGGCCTGGAGAACCGCGCCGTCCCGACCGACGCCATCTGGCCACGGGTCGATGCAGCGCTGGGGGCGGTCGAATTCCCGTATGGCCGGGAGCGCTCGACGAACGCACTCTCGGGCGGTGAGAAGCAGCGGCTGGCGCTCGCGGGCGTGCTCGCGCTGCGCCCCGGCCTGTTGCTGCTCGATGAGCCGACCGCCAACCTCGACCCTGAGGGCGCAGAGCGGCTGCGCGACGTCCTCCGCTCGGTGCTCGAGCACGGCCACGCGACGATGGTGCTTATCGAGCATCGGATCGACGAGGTGCTCCCGCTGATCGACCGCGTGGTCGTCCTCGAGGCCGGGGGCGGGGTGGTGGCCGATGGCGACCCGCTGAGCGTCTTCCGCTCGCAGGGCAGCGCCCTCGAGGACGCAGGGGTATGGGTCCCGGGTCACCGCGTCTCACCGCCTCCCCGCCGCGATCGGCCGCCTGCCGAGACGCTCGTCCTGGCAGAAGGTGCGGGCTTCACGTATCCGGGCGCGGCGCTGCCAGCGCTTGTGCAGGCCGAGGCCCAGGTGCGCTCCTCCGAGGCGCTGGCCATCACCGGGCCCAACGGTTCGGGCAAGACCACGCTTGCCCTGCTGCTGGGCGGCCTGCTGCGTCCCGGCTCGGGGGCCGTTGTCGCCGGCGAGGCGCTCGCTCCGGGGCATGGTCACGACCCGATCTGGCGGTGGGCGGCGGAGCGCCTGGTGGGGGCCATCGGCTCGGTCTTCCAGGAACCGGAGCATCAGTTCCTGGCGGGCACGGCGCTCGACGAACTGGCCGTCGGCCCCAGGCGCATCGGCCTCTCCGCCGCAGAGGCGCGCAGCCGGGCCGTCGAGCTGCTCGAACGCCTGCGCCTGTCGCACCTCGCCGAGGCGAACCCGTTTACCCTCTCCGGCGGCGAGAAGCGACGCCTCTCGGTGGCGACCGCCCTGGCGACCGCGCCCGCGGCCCTGATCCTTGACGAGCCGACCTTTGGCCAGGACCGGCGCACCTGGGCCGAGCTCCTCGATCTGCTCGCCGGGCTGCGCGATTCGGGCCGCGCGATCTGCGTGGTGACCCACGACCGTGACTTTGCCAATGCCCTCGCCGACCGGACCCTCCGGCTCAGCTCGCCGGCGCTGGGTGCCTGAGGGATGCAACTCGCCGCCCCGCTCATCGCCGACCCGCGAGCGCCATTGGCCCGTGCCAATCCAGTGGCCCGCGTCGGCGCCGCCGCCCTGCTCATGCTCTTCGGCTTCCTGGCAGTTGACGCGGTCACCGCCGGCCTGCTGCTGGCTGTGGCCATCGCCGGCATCCCGCTGAGCGGTATCTCGGCGCGGACGCTTCTCAGGCGCGCTTGGCCGCTGCTCGGCGCCGCGGTGGCGATCGGGGTGCTGAACGCGGCGTTCGGCGAGGCGCGGGGGGCGGCCATGCTCGACGTCGGCCCGCTGACCCTGCACAGCGGTACCCTCGCCGCGGGAGCGGCCCTAGGGATCCGGATCCTTGGGATCGCCCTGGCCGGTCTGCTCGCCCTGGCCGCGGTCGACCCCAGCGACCTGGCCGATGCGCTCATGCAGCAGCTCCACCTCCCGGCGCGGTTCGCGATCGGGGCACTGGCCGCGGTCCGCCTGCTCCCGGTCCTCGCCGACGAATGGCAGCTACTTGGCCTGGCTCGGCGGGCGCGCGGCGTCTCGGCGCGCGGCCCGATTGGCTGGCTGCAGCTGCTCGGTGGCCGTCTCATGTCCCTGCTCGTCGGTGCGATCCGACGTGCGACGCGGCTCGCGCTGGCGATGGAGGCACGCGGGCTCGCGCCGGGCGGGCGTCGAAGCGTCGCCAGGCCCCAGCGGATGCGCCGTGGTGACTGGGTGTTGCTTGCCTCGGCGCTGGCCGCCGGCCTGGCCGCGAGCGGGATCAGCCTGGCGCTCGGGAGCTATCGGTTTCTGTTCGGCTGAGGCCTCAGCCGAGCCCGCCCTCGAACGGGCCGAGCCAGGTTGGCTGGTGGGCGATACCCGCGTAGCGGCCCGGGTCGAATGGCGCGAGCGGCAGGCTGCTGGCCGCGCCATCAGCGATGAGCTCGGAGACGAGGAGCGAGAGGATCGGCGAGTAGGGGAGCCCATGGCCGGTGAGCCCGCAGACGAGGAAGGCGCCCGGGATGGGCGTCCCGTCCGCGGCAGGCAGCGGTCCGGCCATCGGGATCTCGAGCGAGGCGAAGTCGAGGAGGCCGGTCCAGGAACGGACCACCCGTGCGTCGCGGAGCGCAGGATGGAAGCGGCCGATGAGCCCAGCCAGCAGTGGCGGCACCGCGGAGCGGACCTCGGTCGAATAGGAGCCGATCCCCATCCCCTCGTCCGCGGCGGCGTGCCCGCCGACCAACAGCTCGCCGGTCGGCTCCTGCCGCCAGTATTCGTTGCACTGGTTCGTCTCGAAGCCCTGGGTGAGCAGCCGCGGCATGCGCTCGGTGACCAGGATGTGCTCGCGGATCGGCGTGATGTTGCCGGCGATCGATGGCACCAGGGCCGGTGTCCAGGCGTTGGTGGCGAGCAGCACCGCCCCGGCGTCGATCCGGCCGTGCGAGGTCTCGACCCCTGCGATCCGCCCGCCCCGGGCCACCAAGCCCTCGACGCGCACCCCGCGCAGGACCTGCGCGCCTCGGCGATGTGCCGCCTCGAGCAGGCCGTAGACCAGCTTGAACGGGTTCACCTGTCCGTCTCGGGGTGTCCACTTCGCCCCGCGCACGTGCCGTTGGTCTAGCGCGGGAGCGAGTCCGGCGAGCCCCCCCGGGTCGATGAGCTCGACCTCGAGGCCCTCCGCCAGCTCACCTGCTGCGATGGCTCGGCCGTGCTCGAGCTGGGCCTCGTCGGTGAGCAGGTCGAGCGACCCGCAGCGCTCCCACTCGATGCCGCCGGTGAGGGTCGCGTCGAGCTCCTCGAGCAGGTCGAGCGAGCGGCACGTGTAGTCGAGGATGCTCCGTCCACCGGCCTCGCGGACCAGGGAGCTGACCCGGACGAAGTGGCCGCCCACGCCCGCCAGCGCCAGGCCACACAGCCGCCCCGAAGCGCCAGAGGCGGGCGCGTTCGCCTCGACGACCAGTGGCTTCATTCCCGCGAGGGCGAGCCGGTAGGCCGCCTGGGCGCCGACGAACCCGGCACCTACCACCACGACCTCCGCGGATCGCGGGAGCTCGGCGGCCGGGTCCGGCCGGAACGCGACGAGCTGCGGTGGGGGGCGGAAGCGCGCATTGGATTCCGCGGGCGTGCTCATCGAGGCGCGAGTGTACCCTCGTCGCGTGCCGCGACCGGAGGAGATCCGCTTCCTGGCGGGCAGGGAAACGCTCGCCGGTGAGCTGCTCCTGCCGGAGATGCCTACGTCACCGGACCGGCGCGGGCGGTATCCGTGGGCCGTCCTGCTCCCCTCGTGGCTTCCGCGCGATCGCGACGGCCGCTTCGACGCTGCCGCCCACCCGGACTGGTTCGCGTCCGAGCCGATGGCGCCGCTCCGGGCCGGCCTGCTGCGACGGCTGGCGCTGGCGCTCGCCGAGCGAGGGGTCGCCTCGTTCCGCTACGACTCCCGTGGCTGTGGCATCTCGGAGGGCAACTGGCCCTCGAGCGACCTGTTCACCCGGATCGACGATGCCCGCGATGCCATTGGCGCGATGCGCTCGCGACCAGAGCTTGACCTGGCGCGGACCGGGATCGTCGGGCACGGAGAGGGCGCAGTCATCGGCCTGTCGGTGGCGATCGCCGATCCGGCGGTGGGTGCGCTGACCCTGATCGGTGCCCCGGCCCGCAGCCTGCGCGATCTTCTGCGGCGTGGGGCTGCGGAGCGTGGCCGGAGCGGCACTGACCAGCAGCATCCGCTGGTGGCCGCGCTCGATCGCAATTCCGAGGAGCTCATCGAGCGCGCCGAGCGGCGCGAGGCGGGCATGGAGCTTCAGCTGGCGGGAGACCCGGAAACGGTGACGCTCAACCTGTCGGGCTGGGAGCAGGGCTTCCATACGCCCGCGATCGCCCTCGCGACGATGCTCCATCGGTCCCTGGGCCTGGTCCACGGTGAGCGAGATGCCTGGAGCCACCCCGACGAGTCGCGCCTGCTGCGTTCGGCCCTGCCTGACGAGGCTGAACGCCCTGCCGTTCGCCTGGTCCCGGGTGCCGGCCATGACCTCGCCGAGGCTCCTGACGCGCTCATCGGCGAGCTGGCCGCCGACCTGGCCGCGCGCCTGCTGCCCCGTCAGCTGCCGCCCGTCCTGCTCGCGCTCGAGGAGCTCGGGTGAGGAAGCGGTAGGATGAGCTCGATGACCAGACCCGCCGTCGGGGACCCGGTTCCGCCCTTCTCGATGGCAGCCGACGATGGCAGCCAGGTGACGAGCGAGGACCTTGTCGGCCGCCGCTACATCCTCTACTTCTATCCCAAGGACGACACCCCCGGCTGCACCACCCAGGCCTGCTCCCTGCGGGACAACTGGAGCGCAGTGTCGGCGACCGGTGCTGACATCTTCGGCGTCTCTCCCGACTCGGTCGCCAGCCACGTGAAGTTCCGGGCGAAGTACGGCTTGCCATATCGGCTCCTCTCGGACGCTGGGCATCCGGTCGCCGATGCCTTCGGGGTGTGGGTCGAGAAGGAGAAGTACGGGCGCACCTACCAGGGCGTCGAGAGGACGTCCTTCGTCATCGGAGCGGACGGCCGTATCGAGCGCGTCCTGCCCCAGGTCAAGCCGGCGGAGCACGTCGACCTGCTGCTCAGCGCGCTCGCGTAGCTGGCGAGGATAGACCGATGATCTGGATCGCGGTGGCGGTGGCGCTGGTCCTCTGGCTCGGTGGTCTCCTCCTGCAGATCGGTCCTCTGGTGAACCTGCTGCTGGTGCTCGCCGCGGTGCTCCTCGTCGTGCAGGTGATCAACGAGCGAGAGGGCCGCGCCTGAGCTACGGCCGGCTCGCGGCTCGGATGGCATGCTTCCTGCACTCTGCCCTCCGTAGGCACCTCCGAGCGTGCCGTTGAAAGGAGAGGCGGATGCTCTGGACGATAATCGTCGTCTTGCTCGTCCTGTGGCTGCTGGGGCTCATCGGCAGCGTGGGTGGCGGCTTCATCAACCTGCTGCTGGTGGTTGCGCTCGTCGTGCTGCTCTTCCAGCTGTTGAGCGGGCGCCGGGTCGCCTGATCGAGCTCGGGGGGAACCGCGCCCAAGGCCGCCCGCGGGCGGCCTTCGCGCGTCATTGCGACAGTCGAGCTGTCATGCCGATCGGCTAGCCTTGCTGCCGATCGCTCATGAAGCTGCTGCATTTCGCTGACCTCCACCTCGACGCCCCGTTCGCCTGGATGAGGGCCGAGACGGCCCGCCTCCGGCGCCGCAATCGTCGTGAGACGCTCACCCGCCTGCTGCGCCTGGCAGCCGACGAGCGCGTCGACGCCATCCTGAGTGCGGGCGACCTGTTCGAGCAGGACCGCGTCAGCCCGGACACCGTTGAGTTCCTGCGGGCCAGCTTCGCGGCGGTTGACGTCCCGATCTTCCTGGCGCCGGGCAATCACGATTGGCTCTCACCGAGCAGCCCCTACCTCCAGGTCGCCTGGTCGCCGAACGTCCACCTCTTCCGGCAGGATCACCTCGAGCCGGTCTCCCTCACCAACGGGCTGACCCTGTGGGGCGCCGCGCACCGCGCGCCGGCGAACACGGGCGACTTCTTCGCCGACTTCCGGCCAGATCGAGGCGGAATCCACCTGGCGGTGGCCCATGCCTCGGAGCGCTCGGTGCTCGGCTGGCAGGAATCGGGGAAGCAGCCGCACGCCCCCTTCGAGGCGGCCGAACTCGAGGACTCGGGACTCCACCACGCGTTTCTTGGCCACTACCACCTGCCACGCGACGCGGAGCGCTACACGTATCCGGGCAACCCGGACCCGCTCGAATTCGGGGAATCGGGGGAGCGCGGTGCGATCGTGGCCACGATCGCACCTGATGGGTCGCTCGAGCGCGAGCGGCGGGTCGTGGCCGTATCGGAGGTCCATGATCTGGCGATCACTCTCGACGGGGCGGCACACGCCGACCAGGTCCGCGAAATTGTTGGTCGGGCGATCGCCGGTCTCGGGGGCTGCGTGCGGGTGACCCTGAACGGGGAGGTGGCCCCCGGCTTGGCGCTCGACACCCGCGATCTCGCGCGCCTGGGTGAGGGGCTCGAGGAGCTCGTGGTCCGGGTCGGCTCCCTCACTACCAGCTACGACCTGGCGGCCATCGAGCTCGAGACGACCGTACGCGGCCAGTTCGCTCGATCCGCGGCGGAGATCGCGGACCCTGACCTGCGGCGTCGGGTGATGCTCACCGGTCTGCGCGCCCTGGAAGGGCGCCGCGACCTGGAGGTGGCCTAGCCGTGCGCATTCATCGGGTCATAGCGCGCGCCTTCGGCCCGTTCCATGGGGAGGCACTCGAGTTCGGTCCCGGAATGACCGTGGTGGCCGGCCCAAACGAGGCGGGGAAGTCGAGCTGGCACGCCGCCACCCGGCTGGCGCTCACCGGCCTGCGCCGCGCTCGCGGTCGCGCAACGAGCGTGGACGCCGCCGTCGCGGACCGGCACCGGCCCTGGGACACCCCAGATGAATGGTCCGTCGAGGCCCTCCTGCGGCTCGACGATGGTCGGACGATCGAGATCCGACAGGACCTTGCCGGGAAGGTCGCCTGCGCGGCGATCGACGTTGGGATCGGTCGCGACGTATCGGACGAGATCCTGGACGGAACGCCGGATGCGTCACGATGGCTGGGTCTCGACCGGGACGCGTTCGCTACCACGGTGTCGGTCAGCCAGGCGCAGGTGCTGGCCGTTGCCGATGCGGCAGACGAGCTCCAGCAACAGATGCAGCGCGCCGCCGCAACGCGCGGGACCGATGCCACCGCGGCACAGGCAATCGAGCGGCTCATCGAGTTCCGCCGCGAGGCGGTGGGTGCGGATACCGTGGCCGCGCGCGGCCCACTGCGAGCGGCAAAGACGCGCCTCGGTCAGGCCCGGGAGGCGCTGGGACGCGCACGCTCGAGCCACACCGACTACCTCGAGCGTGGCGCACGTGCCGAGCTCGCCGAGCGCCGCCTCGCCGATGCCCGACTAGAGCTCGACGTTGCCCACTGGGGCCAGGCGCGAGCGGCCGCGGAGTGGTCCGCAGCGCGCGCGCGCCGCGCCGCGGAGCTGGCTGCGCGCCACCCCGACCCTCCGACCCTCGCCAACCGGGACGAGCACGCTGACCAGGTCGCGGCCGCCATCGATGCATGGGAGCGGCGGCCGGTGCCGCCCGCCCTTACCGGCACGTCCAGCGCCGCGCTCGAAGCCGAGCTGCGCGACCTGCCCCCGCCGCCGGCCGGTGACCTCGCTCCCGACCCTCACGTCCTGGCCGCCGCCCGTGAAGTCGACCTGGCGGACGAGGCCCTCCGCTCACACGGCGTCGAGCCGATCACCGCTCCGCCCTCTTCGGTCACCTCCGACCAGTTGCGTTCGATTGCACGGCGCCTCCGGGCCCCTGAACTCGTAGCGGGTGGGCCGCGCGAGCTGCCCCACGCGGGTGGCCCGCGTGCAGGCCTGCAGCCTGCGCGGAGAATCGTCGCCTTCGGACTCGCCCTGCTCGTTGTGGCCATCGTCGTGGCGGTCACGGGAGCGCCGCTTCTCGCGGGCGCCGTTGCCGGGATCGGCGTCCTCACGGCAGGCCTCGGCGTCGTGGCGTGGGGGGCCGGCTGGTCGCGCACCGTCCCCATCCGGGGAGCGGCGCCCGCCGTGGGATCGCCCAACCCGACCAACGAAGCTGAGCGCCGCGCCGCGCTCGAACTGGCGCGTTCCGCGGGCCTCCCCGTTGACCCGGACGCCCTGGAGCTCCTTGCCGACCAGGCGCTCGTCGCCGAGAGGGATCACGAGGAGCGGCGGCGCTGGCTGGCTCGTCGCAGCGAGCTGGCAGCCCGGCGCGACCGGGCGGACGCCGGATTGCGTCAGGCCCTGGAGAGCCGCGGGCTGGTGGTCGAAGGTGCCGCTACGGAGGGGCTCCCGGACTACCTGGCCGATTGCGAGCGGGGCGGGCGCCTTGCGACAGCGGCCATGAGGCGCGAACCGCTGGAGCGGGAGCTCGCCGCCCGCCGGCAGGCCGAACTGGCAGCCGCCACGGCGTCGATCGCGGTGGAGGAGGCGGAGAGTTCGTTGCGCACGGCTGCTCGGGCTGCAGGGGTCGAGAACGGCGACGAGGCGCCGGCCGCCCTCATCGAGGCGCTTCGGGCCTGGCAGCGGGCGCGCGCCGAAGCGCGGCTCGCAGGAGAAACCGCATTGGAGGAGTGGCACGAGCTGACCGACCTGCTCGACGGCGGCAGCCTGGCCGACCTGGCGGATATCGCCAGCCGAAGGCTCGAAGCCGCGCGCGAGCTCGAGTCCGCACTGCCTGTCGGGGCGGCACGCGCGGCGCCGCCGGAGGCCGCTCTCGAGGCCGCCATTGCCGCGCGTACGTCCACGGTGGCTGCCGCCGACCGAGCCTGGCACGAGCTGAAAGGCGCGCTTGAGACCCTCGCCCCTGCCCTCCCGGACGTCGCGGCAGCCGAGGAAGAGGCGCTCGCCGCAGAGCGCGAGCTGTCCCGCGTGGAGGCGCTGGCGGGCACGGTGGATGACACGCTCGCGCTGCTGCGCGCCGCCCAGGACCGGGTCCACCGCGACCTGGCGCCCATCCTCGCGGACGCCGTTCGTCGCTGGTTGCCGTCGATCAGCGGCGGTGCGTACACGGAGGTGAGCGTCGATCCCGCTGATCTGTCGATCCAGGTCAAGGAAGCGAGGAGCGGCTTGTGGCGGCAGGCAAAGCTGCTCTCCGAGGGGACCCGCGAGCAGGTCTACCTCTTGCTCCGCGTGGCGATGGCGCAGCACCTGGTGACCACGAACGAGACGGCGCCACTCCTCCTTGACGAGGTCACCGCGCAGGCGGACGGCGAACGCCGTGACGCGATCCTCGCCATGCTCCACATCCTGAGTCGTGAACGGCAGGTCATCCTGTTCAGCCACGACACTGAGGTCGCCGCCTGGGCTGAGGCACATCTGGAAGGACCGGAAGACTGCCTGGTGCGCCTTTCCGCACTCACCCGGCCGGACCGGCGAGTCACGCCGGAGCGAAAGCGTTCAGCCGTCGGGCTAGCCCAGCCCCCGGGTGACGCACCGGGGAAGACCATCGGCCTGTTCGACCACGAGCCGGCGGCCGTCAACGGCTGACCGTCGTTTCCGTCCGATGCCGCGGCGGGGCCAATCGTCGAGGCGCTGCTAGGATTGCGCCGCCGAAACCGCTGCGAGGGACCTGGGCGGCGCACCCGCGGGTCCCCATCCAGGTGACCCATGCCCGCTGATCGACTCCCCAGCCCCGAGCGCGTGCTCGTCGTGGCCGCACACCCCGACGACATCGAGTTCGGCGCCGCCGGCACCGTCGCGCGATGGATCGGCGAAGGCGCGCAGGTCCAGTACCTGATCGTCACGCGCGGCGATAAGGGGAGTGATGACGAGACCATCGACCCGGAGATGCTTGCCGTGCGGCGCGAGGCCGAGCAGCGGTCCGCGGCGGCGGAGCTCGGCGTGTCCGGCGTCGACTTCCTCGGCGAGCCGGATGGCCAGGTCGAGCCGAGCCTTCGGTTGCGCGAGCGGATCACCCACGCCGTCCGCCGCTTCCAGCCTGAGATCGTCATGGGCCACGACCCGACGGTCCTGTTCGTCAACAACGAGTGGGTCAACCATCCTGACCACCGGGCGGTCGGCCTGGTCACCGTGGACGCGGTCTTCCCCACCGCGCGCGATCCCCTCAACTTCCCCGAGCACCTGCGAGAGGGCCTGCGACCGTGGAAGGTGGCCGAGCTCTTCCTGTGGAGCACCAACGAGGCCAACCAGCTCGTCGACATCGGCGACACGCTCGACCGCAAGGTGGCGGCGCTGCGCTGCCACGAGAGCCAGTTCCGCAGCTTCGCCGAGACCGAGCGCTGGGTGCGACGCACCGCGGAGGAGCTCGGCGAACGGGTGGGCTACCCCGCGGCGGAGGGTTTCCGGCGAGTGATGCTGGCCCGATGATGCGACTGCACCCGGTCGCTCCGGCGCGGCAGGCGGGGCTGATCGTCTGCCTGGCAGTGGCCACGATGCTGGCCGGCTGCGGCATCGTCGTTGCCCCGTCCCAGCAGCCGACCCCGCATCCGACCCCCTCGCCCGCCGATGCACGGGCCGTCGCTCGCTCGTATCTCGCTGCCTGGATGGCGAGCGACTACCAAATGATGTGGCAGCTAGTCGCCCCGGCCGATCAGGACGCGACCAGTTACGCGCAATACGCGGCCCTCCATGCACAGTTCTCGCAGCTTGCTGGCGTCACCCGGTTGACCGCAGTGGCGGGCGAGGTGGAGGTCCTGCTCTCTGGATCCGGCGCTCCGAACCTATCGGCTGGATCCGCGCAGCCGATGCAGGTACCGATAAGCCTCGACTTCACGACGAGCGTCTTCGGCAACCTCCGACTGCAGCGCGCGATGATCCTCGACGCGGGCGCGGCAGGCTACCGGGTCAGCTGGGCACCGGGGCTCCTCTTTCCCGAGCTCGGCGGCAACGGAACCCTGTCGCTCACCCGCCAGCCGAGCCTGCGAGGCCGGATCGTCGCGCGGGACGGCACGGTGTTCGCACAGACGCGAGCCGACGGTATGCGGATCTATCCCCAGGAATCCCTCGCCGGTCAGACCATCGGCTACGTCAGCAGGGTGACCGCGGAAGATCTCAAGACCCTGGCCGCCAGGGGGTACCGGGCGGGCGACTGGATCGGTCGCAGCGGGCTGGAGCTCGGCGCGGAGGACCTGCTGCGGGGTGCCCCAGGATTCACGCTTTCGGCGGTCCTGCCCGGGCATGCCCCGGTCCCGGTGGTCACGACGCCCGTGGTGCCGGGCGCGACGCTGACGATCTCCATTCGGCCCGCCCTCCAGCGGGCGGCCGAGGCCGCCATGCGTCGCTATCCGCGGGTGGCCAGCGCAACGGTCGACCCGCGCAGTGGAGAGATCTGGGCCCTCGCCTCGCTTCCCGCCTTCGACCCGAACGCGATGACCCTGGGCAGGACGCTGCACGGCGTCCGCCTGTCCAGGCCGACGACCGAGCAGATCCGCAACAAGGCGCTCCTGGGCGCGTATCCCGCGGGCTCCGACTTCAAGCCGTTTACGCTGGGGGCCGCGCTCCAGTCGAAGACGGTGACGACCACGACGAGGATGCTCTGCCCGGGGACCTGGACCTACGACGGGTTCACCTTCAAGAACTGGATGCGCGAGTCGCTCTCGGGCCTCCGTACGTGGGTCGATACCATGGCCCTCAGCTGCAACACCACGTACATGCCCCTGAGCGTGCTCGTCTACAAGAAGAACAAGACCGCGCTCACCAATCTCCTCCACGACTTCGGCTTCGGCCAGGCGACCGGCATCGAGTTCGTGGCCGAGAACCCCGGCAGGCTGCCCGACGCCGCCTACTTCGAGACCCACGCGCGTTGGAACGGCAAGCTCAGCCCATACGGGCCGTTCGACCAGATCCAGCTCGCCATCGGCCAGGGCGAGTACCTCGGCACCCCGCTGCAGCTCGCCCTGGCGTACGCCGCCTGGGGCAACCGAGGAACCCTCTGGCAGCCGCGCCTGGTCCTGAAGGCCGTCCGCCCCAACGGCACCATCGTCTACCAGAGCACCCCCACGAAGCATCACGCCATCCACCTGTCGAGGTCGGTCATGGACTTCGTGGTGGGCACCATGCGGGCGGTGATCACGTCGCCCCTCGGCACGGCACACCGCGCCTTCGCCGGCTTCCCGATCGCGGCGGCGGGCAAGTCCGGAACCGCCGAGACCGGCGGCCCGGACCCGGACGCCTGGTTCCCCGGTTTCGCGCCGATGAACAAGCCAAGCATCGCGATCGCGACGGTGGTCGTCACCGTCCCGCTTGGCACCGGCGGGGATTTCGCGGCTCCCATCACCCGCAGGATCATGGAGGCCTACTTCTTCGGGTAGGCTGACGGCCCGCGTCTTTGACATGCCGAGCGCGCGGACGGTAGCATCGGGCGGCGGCAACTCGCCTCGCGACCAGCTCTCGCGACCACCCTGTACTGAGCACGCCCTGAGGCGGATCCGAGACGAATGCGGTGATCTCCGAGAACGCAATTCCGCTCCGGTTCCAGACAGCCGAGGTCGGCGTCGATTGGTTGCAGTGCAACATCGAATGCCAGGAAGGCTGCCCGGTGAACACCAACTGCCGCGGGTACCTGATGCTCGCGGCCGAGGGTCGTTTCGAAGAGGGCTACATCCTGGCCCGCGATCCCAACCCGGTCGCCGCAATCTGCGGCTACGTCTGCTCCGCCCCGTGCGAGAAGGCCTGCCGCCGGGCTGACATCGACAAGCCGCTCGCCATCCGCGCCATGAAGCGCTTCCTCGTCGACTGGCATTACGGCAACAACATGCCCGACAACGTCCAGGTCCGCCCGGCCACCGGGCGCAGCGTGGCCGTCATCGGCGCTGGGCCGGCCGGCCTTTCAGCCGCGAAGGAGCTTGCCAGCGACGGGCACGAGGTCCACATCTACGAGGCTCTCCCTTCGGGGGGCGGCACGACCCTCATTGGCGTTCCCGCATTCCGGCTGCCGCGCGACGTCATCGAGCTGGACGTCGCCTGGGTCGCCAAGCACGGGGTGGAGTTCCACTACAACATAGAGATCGGGCGCGACGTCACCCTCGACCAGCTGCGCGAGCGGCACGACGCGGTGGTCGTCGCCACCGGCTGCATGTTCCCCGTGGCCATGAACGTTCCCGGCGAGGAGCTCGACGGGGTGATCTACGGGGTCGACTTCCTCAAGCGCGCCAACCTGGGCCAGGAGCAGTGGGTCGGCGAGAACGTGGTAGTGATCGGCGGCGGCTACACGGCCATGGACTCATCGCGTACCGCGCTGCGCCTAGGCGCGAAGACCTCGACCGTCCTCTACCGCCGCGGCCCGGACGAGATGGTCGTCGATGAGGAGGAGCAGCACGAGACGCGGTTCGAAGGGGTCCGCTTCGAGCTCTTCGCGTCGCCGGTCGAGGTCGTCGGTGATGCCAGCGGCAAGGTGGTCGGGATGGTCTTCCAGCGCACCCGGCTGGGGTCACCGGACGGCAGCGGCCGGCGCTCGGCCGAGCCGATCCCCGGCAGCGAGTTCACCGTGCCGTGCGACATGGTCATCCCCTGCACCAGCCAGGCGGCGGACAACAACGTCCTGGGCGAGTTCGGATCCAAGCTCAACCGCCACCTCGGGGTGACCGATACCCGTGCCGTGCTCGAGGGAGGCTCCGTCTCTTCCTGGCGCAGCCAGCCGCTGAACGGTACGACGCCGACCCGGCCCGATGGCACGCCCTACAACGGCCTGCGCTTCGACTTTGGCCGCGGCTACGTGACGATCAACGCTGATTCGTTCGCGACGAACGTCGATGGCATCTTCGCCTGCGGCGACTTCGTCACCGGCCCGGCGACGATCATCGAGGCCGCCGGCCGCGGGCGGGGTGCTGCACGGGCGGTCGATCGGTGGCTGAAGGGCGCCCGCGGCGCCGACCTCGAGGAGCTGCCGGTCATCAACCGCGCGGTCATCACCCAGACCCTCGAGCACGACATGCCAAAGGACTACGAGGCCTTCGAGCGGCACCACATCCCGATGGCCCCGCCGGAGCTGCGGCGCGACTTCACCAGCCTGGTCGAGGTCGGCTACGACACCCGATCGGCGATCGAGGAGGGCGCCCGCTGCCTCCAGTGCAACCACAACATCAACATCGACGGGCCCCGCTGTATCCTGTGCGGGCTCTGCGCGGATGTCTGCCCCGAGGGCGTCATCTACATGGTGGACAAGGCGCAGGTCGGCGGCGACGACCCGGAGGTCGACCTGTTCCAGTCATGGCCGCGCGGGATTGCCATGATCATCGACGAGGAGCGCTGCATCCGCTGCAACCTCTGCGTCGAGCGGTGTCCGACCAACTGCATCACCATGGACCGTCTCGAGCTCGAGCGGTTCACGCCTGACGGGAAGGTGCTCTTGGAGAGCTACAAGGACAACGTCCTCGGGCAATTCGGCCAGCAGGCCGGCGCCCCGGTCCAGCGATGAGCTTCCCCGGTCCGGGCGACCTGTACCGCGGCCTCAAGGAGTCGCAGGTCTGGCGGTCCCTCTTCCGGCAGCCCTACCCGAACACCAGCCGCACCCGCGCGCTGGCGGTGATGAACAACGTCTTCCTCCACCTCCACCCGGTGCGCGTCAAGCGACACGCGGTGCGCTACACGTACACCTTCTGCCTGGGCGGAATCAGCTTTTTCCTCTTCCTGGCGCTGACCGTCACCGGGCTCTACCTGATGTTCTTCTACGTGCCGTCGGTCAGCCGCGCCTACCAGGACATCCTCGCCATCGAGAACTCGATCGCCTTCGGGGCACTCGTGCGCAACATGCACCGATGGGCGGCGCACCTCATGGTGCTCACCGTCTTCCTGCACATGATCCGGGTCTTCTACCACGGCGCTTACAAGCCGCCCCGCGAGTTCAACTGGGTGGTCGGCGTGGTCCTGCTGCTGCTCACCCTGTTCCTGAGCTTTACCGGCTACCTGCTGCCGTGGGACCAGATCGCGTTCTGGGCCATCACCGTCGGCACCCAGATGGCGACCTACGCGCCGCTCCTGTCGACCGAGTCGTCGATCTTCCTGCTGGGCGGGATCGAGGTCGGGCAGAACACGCTGCTGCGTTTCTACGTGCTCCACATCATCGCCTTCCCGCTGCTGGCGGCCATCTTCATGATCGTCCACTTCTGGCGCATCCGGAAGGACGGCGGGATCAGCGGGCCGGTCTAGCTTATGACCATCGAAAAGCGACCCAACGCCACCGCGGACAAGAACGCCCCGACCCAGGCGCCGCGCGTCCCCACGGTCCCGCCTGGCGGCGGCCCGAAGCTCCCAGGGCCGCCCGGCGTTCCGGGTACCGAACGGTTCCGGCTGCTGGCCTACGTGAAGCAGGAGTCGATGGTCCGAGTCGACAAGCGGCCCGACGAGACGGTGCTCACCTGGCCGCACCTGCTGCGCGCCGAATTCCTGATGGCAGCGCTCATTAGCGGACTGCTGGTAGTGACCTCGTGGCTCATCCAGGCTCCGTTGGAGGAGATGGCGAGCGCGGTCGTCACGCCGCACGTCGCCAAGGCGCCGTGGTACTTCCTCGGCCTCCAGGAGATCCTCAGCTACTTCAACGCCACGGTGGCCGGGGTCCTGGTGCCGACCCTCTACCTCGTCGGCCTGGCGGCCATCCCGTACATAGATCGATCGCCCTTCAAAGCGGCCCGCGACCGGAAGCTGATCTGGATCTTCTTCCTGTGCCTCATGGTCGGCGGGCTGCTCGTGACCTTCATCGGCTCATTCTTCAGGGGTCCCGGCTGGAACTGGGTCTGGCCCTGGGACGGGATCTTCTTCAACCTGTGAGCAGCACGAACCTCTCCTACGGACCGGTGCACGGCATGCCCGCCGGCGAGATCAGCCGGCGGACCTTCATGCGCCGCATGATCGGCTGGGGGGTGGGCCTCCTCTCGCTCGAGTTCCTGGGCGGAACGCTGGCCTTCCTGTACCCGAACCTGACCGGCGGCCTGGGGGGCGAGATCGAGATCGGCAGCGCGGCTGACATCCTCACCCTCTCACCCGATTGGGCGAAGGGACAGCCGTACACCTACAACAAGGCGCGCCTCTTCTTCGTCAACGTTCCAGCCGGCAAGGAGCTCGTCGACGGGAAGACACCGAACGTCGCCGACCCCGGCGCCAAGGTCGCCGAGACGCTTCCGCTCGCGGATCGCTCCGTGCTGGCGCTCTACCGCAAGTGCCCCCACCTCGGCTGCCAGATCCCGCCGCTCTGCGCCAAGAGCGACTGGTTCGAGTGCCTCTGCCACGGCAGCAAGTACACGATCCTGGGCGAGAAGCGCGATGGGCCCGCGCCGCGTGGGATGGACCACTTCCCGGTCTCCGTCAACAGCGCCAAGGTGTACGTCGTCGACACCGGCAAGAAGGTGACCGGACCGCCGGTCGGCACCGTGACCTTCGACTCCCGTACGCCGGCGGACCTCACCGGCAAGCACTGCTCCGGCTAGCGAGATGCGACTCAAGACGCTGGGCGTCATCGTCGTCACCGCGCTCGCAATCTTCACGGTGGCGTACTGGGTCACCGATCCCGCACGGTTGTTGGGGCAGCAGACCCAGGAGCAGAAGGAGCAGCTCGCCTACGGCGCGCGGGTCTTCGCCAACAACGCGACGGACACCTCCGCTGCTCGCTGCGCGCGCTGCCATGGCGACGACGGCAAAGGGGGCCCCGTCCCCGGGGCGAAGGGGGTCAACGCTCCGAACCTGCATAGCGCCAGCCTGGCCGCCAAGCTGAAGATCAACCCCGATTATGTCCACCTGGTGGTCAGCTTCGGCGGCGTCGTCGTCTCGGGGAACGTCGCTTCCCTCATGCCGGCGTGGAGCACCGATGCCGGCGGCTCTCTTACCGTGCAGCAGATCGACGCGGTCGTCGCTCTGGTGACCAGCTGGGCGGCGGAGGCGGCGACGCAGTCGCAGGCACCGGTGCCGAACACCGTCGAGGCGGGCAAGCAGGTCTTCAGCTCCGCGGGCTGCGTGAGCTGCCACGCGGCCGACCTGTCGGGTGGAGTGGGACCAAATATCCAGAACATCGGCAACGAGCTGGTGACCACTGGATTGCCGACGCCACCCTCGGGCCTCGCCCAGATGAAGGCGGACTATGCGGCGAATCCAAAGGACTTCCTCACCAAGTGGATCCGGGACTCCGGCCAGAACTACAACGGCGGGACCGCGACCGGGATGCCGCCGTTCCCCGCTTCGCAGCTGGCCGATGACCAGCTGCAGGCGCTGATCACCTTCCTCCTCTCGCAGAAGAAGTGAGCGGCCGATGAGCCTCGCCCGACCGCGCTCACGGAACCTCGGTGCCGGCCTCATCGGCCTGGTCGACGACTTCATGAACTGGCTGCTCTACGGGTACGAGACATGGCTGGTCGCGCTGCTCAAGGGCGTACCGCTGTTCCTCTACGTCTATTTCCTGCTGACCTACGTGCCGAACTACATCTACTACGGGGTCACCCAGTACATCCCGTTCCTCAAGTTCAGCCCGGAGGTCGGGTTCGTCATCGCCCAGGGCGTGGGCGGGACCAATTTCATTGTGCTCATCGTCCTTGCCCTCTGGACCCAGGCCGCCCGCGGACGGCGCGGCTTCGCGTGGAGCCTGATCCGGATCCTCGACTTCCTCCAGATGCTCTTCGTCTACCTGCTGCTCATCCCGCTGCTGGCCTTCAACATGGCCGGTGGGACATTCGTCCCGCTCCAGGGCCAGAACCCGTTCCCGCTCCAGTCGATCGCGTTCGGAACGCTGGTCGCCGGCCTCGGGGCGGCGGCGCTCGTCTATCTCTATTTCGAGTTCCGTCGGGTCAGCCGGCGCGAGGCGCAGCAGGCCGCCGCGCGCTCGGCAGCCTTCGAGGCCGGCTGAGCGCCACCTGCGCCGGCCGGAACGCTCCATCCCGCGCGGCCTGCTCGTCCACCTGGCCTGGTCGGGCCTGGTGCTGGCTGGCGCCGGCGCGCTGGTCCTCGTCGAGCTGACGGCAGCCTGCCCGCCCGGCGGGCCGCTCTCGTTCGGGGCCTGCGCCACCCTGCGGCCCATCTCCACGTGGGTCGTGGGGCTGGGCAGCCTCCTGTACGTCGCCGGGCTCACCGCAGTGCGTGCGTGGGTTACACGCCTCCAGCGGCGTCGAGTGGCCGACCCGCGGGCAGCACGCGACTGGTACCTGCTGGCCGCGACCATTGGCCTGCCAATTGCGCTCCTGCTGGCATTCACCCTCGTCGCAGCGCTTCGCTAGGATGGGGTCGAGCCATACCGAAAGAGGGCTGACCACGCCATGACCGCCTCCTCCGCACAGGAGCTGCTCGACCTTCTCACGCCCGCTGCCCGTTTGACGGGAGATCGCATGACGATCACCGATGTCGTTCGCTTCCGCGGCGAGCTGATCGACGACCTCGTCTTCGACGCGGTCTTCAACCCGGATGGCGGCCTTCGCGATGCAGCGCGCTGGCTGATCTGGGAGGCGAGCCAGGAGCTCGGCTGCCCATCGGCATCCATTCATGAGCTGTACATGGCGCGAGGGCGCGGGGAGTTCGCCGCGACCGCCTTCACTGTCCCTGCCATCAACATCCGTGCCATCGGCTATCTCACCGCACGCCAAGTTTTCGCGGCCGCTCTCGAGCGCGATGCCGGCACGGTGATCTTCGAGATCGCTAAGAGCGAGATGGCCTACACCGACCAGCGGCCCGCCGAGTACACCGCGGTCATCCTGGCGGCGGCCATTCGCTCCGGCTGGGCCGGGCCGGTCTTCCTCCAGGGCGACCATTTCCAGTTCAACGCCGCCAGGTGGGCGACCGATCCCGAGGCCGAGATCGACGGCCTGCGGCAGCTGACCCGCGAGGCAGTGGGCGCGGGGTTCCACAACATCGACATCGACAGCAGCACCCTGGTCGACCTCTCGCAGCCGACGGTGCGCGAGCAGCAGTGGGTCAACGCCACCAACACCGCCGATCTCACGGCCCTCATCCGTGGCCTCGAGCCCGAGGGCGTCACGATCTCAATCGGCGGAGAGATCGGCGAGGTGGGGAAGGCGAACTCGACCGAGGAGGAGCTGCGGGCCTACCTCGACCAGTACTTCGGCCTGCTCCACGGCAGCGGCGCACCGGGGATCAGCAAGGTGAGCATCCAGACCGGAACGAGCCACGGTGGGGTCGTCCTCCCCGACGGGTCGGTGGCGACGGTCAAGATCGACTTCGACACGCTCCAGCGCCTTTCGTCGGTCGCCCGCGGGGAGTACGGGCTGGCGGGGTGCGTGCAGCACGGTGCCTCCACGCTTCCGGACGAGGCCTTCGGCCACTTCCCGGCCCACGGGACTGCCGAGATCCACCTGGCGACCGGCTTCCAGAACATCGTCTACGACGAGCCGGGACTGCCCCCCGAGCTGCGCGCCGAGATGATGGCGTGGTGCGTCGCCAACCTCGCCGACGAGCGCAAGGCGGGGGAGACCGACGAGCAGTTTCTGTACAAGACTCGCAAGCAGGCGATCGGCCCGTTCAAACGCGCGCTCTGGACGCTCCCCTCGGACGCCGCGGAGCAGATCGCCGGGAACCTGCGTGCGAAGGTCGCGTTCCTCTTCGACCAGCTCCTGATCGCGGGCAACCGCAAGCTGGTGGAGCGCCTCGTGAAGCCGATGGCGACCCATCGTCCGCTTCCCGAGGCCCTTGGTGGCGCGCTGTCCGGCGCCGTGCTGGCGGGAGCCTCCGTCTTCGAGCGTTCCGAGTCGGACGAGTAGCTCGCGCTGGGGCCGTAGCGCGGTCGGAACGAGCCCGGGGTCAGCGCCCGATGAGGCGCGAGAGTGCCGGGGACGCGGCGAGACCAATCAACCGCTTCGCCCCGCGATCGGACAGGCGCGAGAGGGCTCGTGCGGCGGAGGCGAACTCCTCGGGGTCGACCGAGTCGAACAGCTCGAGCAAGCGGGCGACGGTTCGCTCATCGAGCGCCTCGAGGGTGGCGAACAAGCGCTCGGTGGTCGTTGAGGAGGCCGTGACGAAGAGATCGACCCCGCGGTCGAAGAGGTTGACGAAGCGGAGGAGACCGTCGAGCCGTTCGGACAGCTCCCGCATCTCGGAGGCGTGCTCACCCGCCGCGCCGTCGGTCGCCGCTACCCTCGCGAGCTGCGCGCATCGGGCAATGACGGGCACCACCGGATCGGTCTCCCGCTCCTTGCGGGCGGCGGCGACGCGCCGGAACCACTCCCAGTTGTCGCCGACGGCGAGGTAGGCCGCTGCCGCCGGACCGCGCCGTCCGGTGCGCCGCCCCATCTCCTGTCGCTCGATCAGGCCCCACTCCTCGCACTCCGCCAGCGCGAGCGCTGCCGCGCGGTGGGAGAGACCCAGGGCGCGGCGGATCTCGGGCTCGGTGAGCGGTCCGCCGTGGGCCAGGAAGTAGCCCTGGGTGGCGGCTGTCGAGGGTGCAACGCCCCACGCCGCCCCGATTTCTCCCCAGGCGCGCGCGAACTCGCGGCGGATGGCCTCGGCTGGGCCGGGGGGCGTGACTTCGGCTGGGATCATGCTCATCGAAGATAGCAGGTAGAAACGAAACGGCCCCGGATCATCCGGGGCCGTCTGGTGGCGAGGAGAGGAGGACTCAGTGGGCGCAGCCTCCGCCGCTGGCCGGCGAACCATCGGTGTTGAACGACTGCCCGCACGAGCAGCTGCTCACCGCGTTCGGGTTGTTGATGGCGAAGCCGGAGCCCATCAGTGAGTCGACGTAGTCGATCTCTGCGCCGTCGACGTACTGCGCGCTGAAGGCGTCGATCACCACCGGCACGCCGCCGTGGTCCTCGACCTTGTCGTCATCGGCCAGGCGGTCGTCGAAGGCCAGGCCATAGCTGAAGCCGGAGCAACCGCCGCTCTTCACGAAGAGGCGGAGGCGCGCATCGGTCTTGCCCTCGCGTGCGCGCAGCTCGGAGATCTTGGCCGCAGCGGCGTCGGTCACGGACACGAGCGGCTCGGCGATCGGCGGCGGGGCGGTCTGCGGGAACACCTGCGGCGTCGTCTCGGACATCGTCATGGGAAGAGCTCTCTCCTCTCGCCACGCGATCGCGGCGGATGATGAGTGGATTTCGCTTCGGAAAGTATACCAGCGTGCGAAGTCCGCGCTGCAATGGCCCGTTTGGCGGGTGAGCGAGGTCCTCCCTGCCGGCGCCGCTGTGCTGCCGTCGGTACACTCCACGCCTACCGGTGTGACCTCAAGGTAGCTCCGCAGGAGGCGCGTCAGTGAGACTTGCCAGCCGCATGGACCGGATCGGGACCGAGACCGCCTTCGAGGCCGCCGCCCGCGCACGGGCGCTCGAATCGACCGGGCGCGACGTCATCCACCTCGAGATCGGCGAGCCGGACTTCGACACGCCGCGACACATCTCGGAAGCGGCGGCCCGTGGGGTGCTCGAGCAGGGGATGACCCACTACACGGCCGCGGCGGGGATCCTTCCTCTCCGCGAAGCGATCGCCGCCGACGTGAAGCGTTGGAAGGGCATCGAGGTCTCACCTGACCAGGTGATCGTCACGCCCGGCGCCAAGCCGATCATGTTCTACGCCATGCTGGCCCTCATCGAGGAGGGCGACGAGGTCATCTACCCGAACCCGGGGTTCCCCATCTACGAGAGCATGATCCGATACGTCGGTGGGACAGCGGTCGCTGCCCCGCTGCGCGAGGCCAACGAGTTCCGGATGGACGTCGAGGAGGTCGAGCGCCTGGTCACCGATCGGACGCGGCTGATCGTCATCAACTCGCCGCACAACCCGACCGGCTCGACGCTGACCGCTGGCGAGATCCGGACCATCGCCCGCATCGCGCTCGCGCACGACCTGGTGGTGCTCACCGACGAGATCTACGGCCGCCTGCAGTACGAGGGCGAGCCGCTCTCGATCGCCACCCTGCCCGGGATGGCCGAGCGGACGATCACCCTCGATGGCTTCTCCAAGACGTTTGCCATGACCGGCTGGCGGCTGGGCTACGGAATCGTTCCTGACTGGCTCGCCAAGGCCTACAGCACGCTCGTCATCAACAGCGTCAGCTGCACGAACGCCTTCGCCCAGGCGGGGGCGATCGCCGCCCTGACCGGGCCGCAGGACGAACCGGAGGCCTTTCGGGACGAGTTCATCGCCCGCCGCGCGCTGATCGTGCAGGGGCTGAATGCGATCCCCGGCGTCGGCTGCGTCATGCCTCACGGGGCCTTCTACGCGTTCCCCAACGTGTCGGCCTTCGGCCGCTCGAGCTCGGAGATCGCCGACCACCTCCTCTACGATGGCGGCGTGTGCGGGCTGCCTGGCACCTCGTTCGGCAGCCACGGCGAGGGGTATCTGCGCTTCTCCTACGCGAACTCGCGAGCCAACATCGCCCGGGCTCTCGAGCGCATCGAGGCCAGCCTGGCCAAGCTCGAGCGAACTGGCGAGCTGGCCACCGCCGCATCGGCCTCGTAAGACCGATGGCGACGACCCAGCCGCGAACGGTCGACCTCCTCCTGGAAGAAGCATCGCCTTCGTTTCCGCACTGGGAGCTGCTGCGCGAGCTGATCGACGAGTCGATCGACCTGGCGCTCAATTACCGGCAGAGCGGCCATCCGGGAGGCTCGCGCTCGAAGGTGCACCTGTTCGTGTCGCTCCTGCTGTCGGGCGCCATGCGCTGGGACCTGCGCCGGCCCTGGCGGCCGTTCGGCGATCGGTTCGTGCTGTCGGCCGGCCATACCGTGCCGCTGGTGTACGCCACGCTGGCGGTCCTCAACGAGGTGCTCCGCGCGCGCCACGAGCGCGACCCGCGCGACGAGTTCGCGTTTCCCGATGACGGCCGTTGGGCGTTGACCTGGGAGGACCTGCTCAAGCTGCGGCGGCGCGGGGGCCTGCCGGGGCACGCCGAAATGGAGGGCAAGACCCTCTTCCTCAAGTTCAACACCGGGCCGTCGGGCCATGGCATGCCGCCGTCTGCCGGCGAGGCCGTCGCGCTCAAGCTGGCAGGCTGCGAGGAGGTCAAGGTCTTCGTCGTCGAGGGCGAGGGAGGGTTGACCCCGGGGGCCAGCCACGAGACGCGCAACAGCGCGTGGGGCCTGGGCCTCTCGAACCTCGTCTTCCTGCTCGACTGGAACGACTACGGGATCGATGACGTGGCGATCCACGAGGTGGTGCCGGGCACTCCGGAGAGCTGGTTCGGGGCCTACCACTGGAGGGTGGGCGGAACCGAGTCCGGCTCCGAGTGGGAGCCGGTGACCCGCGCGGTCCTGGAAGCCGCGCGCGGCGAAAACCCCGAACGCGTCCCCTCGGTCGCGTGGTTCAAGACCCGCAAGGGGCGCGGCTACGGGAAGTACGACAACAAGAGCCACGGCACCCCCTGGCCGATGAACGCGCCCGAATTCTGGGCAGTGCGCAAGGAGTTCATGGCGCGCCATGGGGTCGAATACGCGGGCGCGGATGAGCCGGCCCCGGCCGACCCCGCCGAGCGCGATGCGCAGGCCCGCCACAACTTCGGGGTGGTCATGAGCGTGCTGCGCGCCCACCCGGAGGTGGTGGACGCAATCAGCGATCGGCTCATCGAGGTCGCAGCCACCGTCCCCGACGCCGTTGAGGGCTTCAACCTGGGCGGACGCGGCGCGGAGATCTTCGACGACCATCGGCTCACGGACGTGAGCGCTTACCCGTCGAGCCTGTGGAAAGCGCCAGGGGAGAAGGCGCCGAATCGCGCCGCGCTTGCCGCTTGGGGTGCCTGGGTCAACGCCTTCGCCAAGGCCGAGTATGGCCGCCCCCTGTTCATCGCCTGCTCGGCCGACCTCGCCGAGTCCACCAACATCGCGGGCTTCGCCAAGGACTACGAGGGGATGCCGGGCTGGGGCTGGTACAACCGGGACACGAACTCGCGCGGGACGCTGCTACCGCAGGAGATCACCGAGTTCACGAACGCCGGGGTCACCGTGGGAATCGCGACCGTCAACCTGGCGGATGATCCGATGGCGACCTTCAACGGGTTCTGGGCCGCTTGCTCGACCTACGGCTCCTTCAGCTACCTCAAGTACGGCCCGATGCGGCTCTTCAGCCAGCTCGCGCAGGACTGTGAGCTCAAGGTCGGGAAGGTGATCTGGGTCGCGGGCCATTCCGGGCCCGAGACGGCCGAGGACTCACGAACCCACTTCGGGATCTACGAGACCGGCGTCACCCAGCTCTTCCCCGAGGGGCACGTCATCGACCTGCACCCTTGGGAGTACAACGAGGTCCCGGTGGTGCTGGCGGCGGCGCTGGCCACCGAGGTGCCGATCGTGGCGCTCCACCTCACCCGCCCGGCGGTCGAGATCCCGGACCGCGAGGCGCTCGGCGCCGATTCCCACCTCGCGGCCGCGCGCGGCGCGTACCTGCTGCGCCGGGCGGATCCCGCGCGGCCCTTCGGCGGGACCGTCTACGTCCAGGGCACGGTGACCACGGCGAACGTGGTGAACGTGCTGCCAGAGCTGGACCGGCGGGGGATCAACGTCCGGATCGTGGCCGCCATCAGCCCGCAGCTGTTCAACCGGCAGGAGGCCTCGTACCGCGACGAGATCTGCTCGGACGCGGATCGGTGGGACTCGATGGCCGTCACCAATCGCGCCTTCAAGCTGATGCGGGACTGGGTCGACGGGCCGATCGGCCGCGAGTATTCGCTCAGCTCCGACTGGGACGACCGCTGGCGGACCGGCGGCACGGTCGACGAGGTGATGGACGAGGCTCATCTCGGGCCCGGCCATATCCTCGATGCGATCGAGCGGTATGCCTCCGAGCGAGAGCAGCGCGTCTCCCGGCTGCATGACCTGTATCACCGCATCAAGGCGCGCTGAGGCCAATGCCCGAGCTCAAGGACCATCCATACGAGCACCGCCTTCCGCGCCGCCCGCCGCGCCTTCCCAGGCGCACCGAACCACCGCCCGAGCGCCGGGCCGCCCCGGACCTCAGCCTCCTGCTCTTTGCCGGGCTCGTCCTGCTGGCGATCATCGCCTTTGTGGCGGTGCCCTACGTGATCGCCTACCTCGTCGTGTGGCTCAAGGGCGGATGATCCGTCAGACCTGCGCGGTCCAGACGTAGACCTGGCCCCCCTCGACCTTGACCCCGGGTCGCACCAGGGGTGGGAGGGTGAGCGGGTAGGCGGTCGCATCGCCGGCATAGCCACCGCTCTGCTTCCATTGGTCTCGGCCGTTGGCCAACCAGCCGCTGAGGTTGAAGCTGGCGCCATGGCAGGGGCAGCGCAGGTCCTTCCAGTCCGGGCGGAAGTAGAGGGTGCAGCCCATGTGCGTGCAGGCGGACGAGAGGGCGCGGATCTCGCCCCCGTCGTTGACCACGTAGCCGGCGAAGGCCACCGTCGTGAAGTGGACCGCCGCGCCCGGTGGGAGCTGATCGGTCGAGGCCACCGCCTGCCAAAAGCCATCGCCCTTGACGAGCGGTGCGTCGCCTCCGATGAATGCTCCGGGCGTGGTCTGGCCCGGGCGCAGCGCAGCCATCCCGAGCGCTCCGGCGGCGAGGCCGGCCGCGGCAGCAATCCCGCCCTGGAGGAGGGCCCGGCGGCTGATCCGCAGGCGCCCGATGACGGCCGGCTCGGGTACTGCCGACTCGCCAATCGACGGTTCTCCGGCATCCGGCTCGGCGAGTCGGCGAACGGGGAGCGGGGTCTGAACTGCGGCGATCCCTTCGTCGGCCTGGCGCATCCGCAGCCGCAGCTGCTCGATGAATGCCGGGTCAGGGTTGGCGTTCGGACCGGCGGCGGCCGCCAGCTCGGCGGCGGTGCGCGCCATCTCCGCCTCATCGCCAGCCGCAACGTCCTCGGGGGAGGGCCGACCGTCGGTGACCAGCGCGTCGAGGTAGCGATCGAAGCGCTCCGCGTCGTCGGGCTGCGGGAGCAGGTCGCGCGGCTCGTCAGCCATCGCTCGCCTCCCCAAGGACCGCGGCTTTGCGCAGGGCCCGGTACTGGAGAACCTTGGCATTGCCACGGGTGATGCCCATCCGCTCGGCGGTCTCGGAGACCGAGAGGCGCTGGATGAAGCGCAGCTCCAGCACGCGCCGATAGTTGGTGGGCAGACGTCGCAGGAGGGTCTCCACGCGCTGCCGGGCGCGATCGTCGGAGGCAGCCACCGACGCCGCGTCCCCGTCGGACGCCGCCGCGATCGGCTCGGGATCGATCGGCTCCCAACCGGCACCGACCTGGTCCGTGCCCACCACCGGAAGCCGGTAGAAGGCCCTCCAATAGTCGGCCACCGCATTCTGGCTGACCCGATACAGCCAGCTGGTGATCTGTCCGGGCTGGCGGGCGGTGTCGAGCTGCTCCACGGCTCGCATGAAGACCTGCGCCGTCAGGTCCTCGGCATCGGGTCGGTTGCCGACCCGGGCATAGATGAAGCGGTAGATGGGAACCACGTGCGCGTCATAGATCTCCTCGAACCGGCCGCGTCCGGAGGTCTCGCCGGTTGCGGGCCCGAGGCGGGGACTGGACGTGGCCATCTCCTGCCGTGTACGAGGCTGGTTACGCTCGCGCGCGCTGTCGCGACGGCCCGATTGCCGGCCGTCAGCGCGGGCGGAGTGGTGCGAGGAGGGCGGCGATCTCCTCGAGGAAGATGCGGTCCGTGTCATCGAACGCCGCGAGATCCGATCCGTCGATGTCGATCTCGCCCACCACCTGGCCCTCGGCCAGGATGGGAACCACGATCTCGCTGCGAGTGGACGCGAAGCAGGCGAGGTAGCGCGGGTCGGCGCTGACGTCGTCGACGATCTGCGTCTGGCCGGTCGCAGCCGCAGCGCCACAAATGCCGGTGCCGATGGCGATCCGGGTGTGCTCCGTCGCCTCCGGGCCGATCCACGGACCGAGGACGAGGTTCGCGCCGTTGGCATCGACCCAGTAGATGCCCACCCAGTCATAGTGCGGGAATCGCTCGTGGAGCTCCTCGACCGCCCGCTGCGCCGCCGCCTCGGGGCCGGGCGCCTCCGCCACGGCCTGCCGAATGACATTCATCGCATCCCCGTGGGCCACGGGTCGTTCCTCGAGGACCGGGTGGCTCATGGTCGGCTCAGTGCCGGGCCGCCCAACGGTCCGCCCAGGCGTCGATGGGGCCGATGGCGCGACGCAGGTCGGCTCCCTTGGTGGTGAGCGAGTACTCGACCCAGGGCGGGACCTCGGAGACGATACGGCGGTCGATCAGTCCCTCGTCCTCGAGGAGCTTGAGCCGCTGCGAGAGCGTTGCGGAATTGGCACCTCCCAGGGCGTCCTGCAGCTCGCAGAAGCGCTGGGTCCGGTCGCCGAGCGCACGCACGATTCGGAGGACCCATTTCTGGCCCAGGATGGTAAGGGCGGCCGTCGCGGCCGACTCGGCACGGAGCGCCGCCGCACGCCGCTCGGCGCGGGAGCGGACGTGCGTGGCGGGGCTGGTCGGAAGGCCGGCGTCCATCGGGCGGCAAACGGTAGCACCGGCCGTGATCGAGGGTCAACCGAATGGCGGCGAGCCGGTGCACCGCCGCCACGGACGCCTACTGGACGGTGATCGTCAGGTTCATCGAGCTGTGGATTTTGCAGGTGACGTTGACCGTGCCGGCTTTCGTGAACGTGAACTCGAACGTACCGCCGGCCGGCAACGAGTGGTCGAAGAGCGGCGTCGCCTCCGGGGTGCCGTCCTTGCCGTTCGTCACAGTGTGCTCGGTGCCGTCCATGTTCTGGAAGGTGACCTTGGTGCCGACCGGGATCGTCAGCGTGGTCGGGTCGAACTGGAACCCGGAGAGCTTCACGACCGTCCCGCCCGAGCTCGTGGCGCCCTGGCTCGCCGCGCCCTGGCTCGCCGTGCCCTGGCTGGCGGCAGTCGAGGCGCCGCTGTTCGACGAGCAGGCTGCGAGCGCCACAACGAGGCCGGCGGCGATGGCGAAGAGTGTGGAGGGATGGGCGCTACCGGGGCTTGAGGGGTGAATCCGGTGCCGGAAGTGCATCGGTGGGAGCTCCTTTCGAGTGGACGGCGGATCTCATCAGCGAGGTCATCGGCGTTGCGACCGATCGTACGCGCCGCCTGCGGGACTCTACGCATGGGGTTACCGCGACGCCCATTTGACGCATCTTTCGGGGAGGTCGCATAGTGCCGGCACCCGCCCTTGAGTGAGCCCGCAGCAGCGAGCATGCCGCAGACAACCGTCTACTCCTCTCCCCGGTCGATGGGCGTCCCGGACCAGGTTCCGCCGGCGGTCGCGACCCACGAGCTCGCGCGCCTGTTCGGGGGCAGCCCGGCCCTGGCGGGGGTCAGCCTGACCGTGGAACCTGGGCGCTGCGTGCTGCTCACCGGACCAAATGGGGCGGGGAAAACGACGCTGCTGCGGATCCTGGCGACCGCCATCCGGCCCTCATTCGGCTCGGCCGCCGTGGACGGGCTCGACGTCGGCACTCACGCCGACCTGGTCCGTGCCCGGGTCGCCTACCTCTCGCACGCGACCGGGCTGTACGACGACCTGACCGCGGGCGAGAACCTCGTCTTCGCCGCCACCATGCTCGGGCTCGGGGCGTTCGGCGGGCAGCGCGTTGCCGAGGCCCTCGAGCAGGTCGGCCTGGCCGATGTCGCCTCGTCCCGGGTTCGTGGCTTCTCCGCCGGGATGCGCCGTCGTCTCGCGCTGGGACGGGTGCTCCTCGCGAGACCGAGCCTCGTCCTCCTCGACGAGCCCCTCGCGGCACTCGATCCGTCAGGGATGGCCCTGGTCGAGCGCCTGCTGGAGGAGTGGCGCCGGTACGGGGTCACGACCCTGGTCGCGGCCCACGCCACCGAGCACCTGTCGCCCCACGCCGACGCGACTGTCCAGCTCGAGGGCGGCATGGTGGCCATGGTGGCGGGGGCCGGGGTCGTCGCGCGACCGCCTGAGGCCGATTCGTCCCCCGTACCTGCGCTGGGCGGAGCGCGATGACCGCCATGCGGAGGCGAGCGACCGTGGCCTGGGCGATCGCCCGCAAGGACCTCGTGGCCGAGGTCCGCGGCAAGCAGGCGGCGGTCTCGACGCTCACCTTCGCCGCGATCGTCCTGCTCCTCTTCGGCTTCGCCCTCGGTCCGGACCCCGCGCGGCTGGCCGTCGCCGCCCCGGGGCTGCTGTGGCTGGGGCTCGTCTTCGCCGGCCTCCTCGCGGTGGGTCGCTTCCACGAGCTCGAGACGGAGGACGGCGCCCTCGAGCAGCTGGCGCTCTATCCGGTTGACCGGAGGGCGATCTACGCCGGCAAGGCGGCGGTCGGGGCGATGGCGATGGTGCTCCTGGGGATCCTGCTCGTCCCGCTGGTGGCGATCCTGTATGCGGTCGAGATCGGCCCCGCGCTGCCGGTGCTGGCGCTCATCGTGGTCCTGGGCGCCATCGGCTTCGCAGCCGTCGCCACCTTCTACGCGGGGGTCACGGTGCGCATGCGCGCTCGCGAGGTGATGCTGCCGCTCCTGGTCCTGCCGATCGTTGCCCCTTTGCTGCTCGCCGCGGTCAAGGCGACCTCGGCGGCGCTGAGCGGCGATCCCTTTGGCGAGCTGCCGGCCTGGCTCCAGCTCCTCGCAGGTTTCGACGTCGTGATGCTCATCGCCGGCGCCGGCACGTACGGATTCCTGCTGGAGGAGTGATGAAGACGCGCATCCTTGGCTTCGTCGCGCTTGCCGCCGTCGCCGTTGCGACGGTCGTTGGCCTCTTCGTCGTCCCCGCCGACCTCAACCAGGGCGACGCGCAGCGGATCATGTACCCGCACGTCGCATCGGCCTGGCTCGCGTACCTCTCGTTCGGTGTCACCGCCCTGGCCGGGATCGGCTGGCTCATCAGGCGCGACCTGCGCTTCGACTCCGTCGCGGTCGCCTCCGCCGAGGTCGGGGTCCTGTTCACGGCCTTCACGATCTGGGGAGGCATGATGTGGGCCCGACCCGTGTGGGGAACCTTCTGGCAGTGGGAAGACCCGCGCCTGACGACCACCGCCCTGCTGCTGGCGCTGTACGTCGGCTACCTGCTCATCCGCCGCCTGTCGGACGACCCGGCGCGACGCGCGACGCGCGCCGCGATCGTGGGGCTCGTGGCGGCGATCGACATTCCGATCGTGCATTTCAGCGTGATCTGGTGGCGCGGGCTGCACCAGACAGCGACCTTCCTCGATCCGAACAAGCTCCTGAATCCCTCCGCGCCGCTGCAATTCGTGCTTGCCCTGGTCGGGATGCTCGGGGCATTCACCCTCGCCTGGGCGTGGCTGCTCATTCGTCGATACGAGCTCGCCCGCGCCGAGCTCTCCCGCGAGGAGGCGGCGCGCAGCGGCGTGATCGCGCGGGCGCGTGCAGCGGCGCTTGGCTCGAGTGGTCCTGCCTCGACGGCGGCCGTCGCGACCGACGCGCTACGTGCGCCCGACGGATCGCCGGCGGAGGCGGCCCAATGAAGGACGTCGTCTTCGTGGTTGCCGGCTACGGGGTGATCCTGGGCGGGATGGCTGCATATGCCGCCTTGCTCCTGCGCCGGCTGGCAGCCGTGCGAAGCACGGGCGAGGCGCCTGCCGTCCGGCCGAAGCCGCCCGCGAACGACGAGCGGGAATGACCGCACCTGGGCCGATGCCGCAGCTGGCCCCGCGCCGGCGGCCTTGGGGCGTCCTGCTCGGCGTCGCGGTCATCGTGGCAGTGATCGCTTACCTCGCCTTCAGCCAGGTGGGCAATGCGCTCGTCTACTACCTCACTCCCACCGAGCTGCTGGCCCGCGGCGACGCGGCGCGAACGGAGACGGTGCGCCTGGGCGGGCTGGTCAAGGCAGGATCGAAGCACGGGCCGGATACCGACCTCTCCTTCGTGCTGACCGATGGCACCAGCGACGTCGCCGTTCACACCTCGGTTGCGCCGCCGGCCCTCTTGCGCGAGGGGGCAGGGGCGGTCGTGGAGGGCCGGCTCGGCACGAATGGCGTCTTTGAGGCGACCCAGGTGCTGGTCAAGCACGACGAGAACTACGTGGCTCCCACGAATGGAGCGGTGCCCAGCCACGACGCTCCGCCGGCTTCGTAGCGGCCCCGGATGCTGCCTGATCTCGGTCGCGCCGCGATCGTCGCCGGCCTGGCCCTGAGCCTCTACGCCGCCGCCGCGTTTGCCATCGGCGCGCGGAGGGGTGATGCCGCCCTGGTCGCCAGCGCGCGCCGGGCCATGTACGCGGCATTTGCCCTGACCGCGCTGGCGAGCGGGGTGATGGTCGTCTCGCTCCTGACCCACGACTTCAGCGTCCTGTACGTCGTCCGCAACAACGCGACGACCACGCCGCCGTTCTTCAGCGTCATCTCCCTGTGGGCGGCCCTCGAGGGAAGCATCCTGTTCTGGACCCTGCTGCTGACCGGGTACGCGAGCCTGGTGATCTGGCACCATCGGGCCACGCATGCCGCTCTCATGCCGTGGGTCGGCGCCACGCTGGCGCTCATCGCCACCTTCTTCTTCGCGGTGATGACCTGGCCGGGCAACCCGTTCACGCGGGTGACGCCGGTGGCCACTGAGGGATCCGGCCCGAACGCGCTTCTCCAGAACAACCCGTTCATGGGCCTGCACCCGCCGCTCCTCTACCTGGGCTACACCGGGCTCGCCGTGCCGTTTGCCTTCGGCATCGCAGCGCTCATCACGCGCCGAACGGACGAGGAGTGGCTCGGGATCGTCCGGCGCTGGACGATCGTGCCGTGGATCTTCCTGACGCTCGGCATCACTGCGGGTGCGTGGTGGAGCTACGAGGTGCTTGGTTGGGGCGGCTACTGGGCCTGGGATCCGGTCGAGAACGCGGCACTCCTACCCTGGCTGACTGCCACCGCCTTCATCCATTCGTCGATGGTCGCGGAACGGCGGGGCACCCTGAAGATCTGGTCCTCGCTGCTGGTGATCGTGACCTTCAGCCTGACCCTGCTCGGCACATTCCTGACCCGCTCAGGGGTTGTCAACAGCGTCCACTCCTTTACCCAGTCAGCGATCGGGCCTTGGTTCGTGGGAGCGATCGCCATCGCCCTGGGCGGCGCGCTGGGCGTCCTCGTCTGGCGGCTCCCCGACCTTGGCGATCGTCGCGCGCCCGGGGCGCTCGTGAGCCGGGAGTCGGCCTTCCTGTTCAACAACGTCGTCTTCCTGGGGATCACCTTCGCGGTGGTGTTCGGCACGCTCTACCCGCTCGGAGCCCAGCTCCTGACCGGTGCCACCGTCAGCCTTGGCGCCCCCTGGTTCAACGCGGTCAACGTGCCGTTCTTCCTGCTCCTCGTCTTCCTGATGGGAGTGGGTCCGGCGCTGCCGTGGGGGGTCGCCCGATGGTCGACGGTCCGCGACCGATTCGCCGTTCCGGTCCTGGTGGGGGTCGTGAGCGTCATCGCGGCCTGGGGACTCGGCATGCGCGCCGCCGCACCGCTGGCGACCCTGGGGATGGCGCTCTTCGTGTTGACGATCCTCTCCGACGAGCTCGTCCGCGGCGCCCGTGCCAGGGCGGGATCTCGAGGGGAGGGCCTGGGGGTCGCTGGATGGCGCCTCGCCACCAGGAACCGGCGGCGCTACGGCGGATACCTGGTCCACGCCGGGATCTGTCTCATGGCGGTGGCCATCGCGGTGAGCGCATCCCTGGGCCAGGACGCGGTCCAGACCCTCACCCCGGGCCAATCGATGACCGTGCGGGGCTACACCCTCACCTATCAGGGCCTGGTGCAGGAGCCTCTGCGCGACGACGCCCGGGTGTTCGAGACCCGTGCCGAGGTGGCGTATGCGGGTCCACAGAGCGGCACCCTCGAGACAGCCCTCCGCGACTACCCCAGCTCGGCGCAGGCCGTTGCCGCCCCCGCGGTTCGCTCGAGCCTGGGCGAGGACCTGTACGTCACGCTCAACAGCTACGACCCGGCCACGCACGCGGTCACACTCCACGTGCTGGTCAATCCGCTCGTCGTGTGGATCTGGCTCGGCGGCGGCGTCGTGGCCGCTGGTGCGGTCTTCGCCATCTGGCCCGATCGGCGGCGCCTCGCGGTCGCGGTCGAGGCGGGCAGCCCTGTGCCGGCAGCCCGGGAGCGCGAAGCCCTGGTCCTCCCCGAGGGAGCGCCATCGGTCAGGGCCGACGAGGCATGAAGCGGATGCGACCCCTCCGCTGGCTGCTGGTGCCGGTCGTGGTCGTGCCGCTCGTCCTGCTGTTGACCGCCGGGTTCGGGCGCGACCCGCGCGCCATCCCCTCGCGGCTCATCGGCAAGCCGGTGCCTGCCTTCAGCCTGGTCACCATGGACGGCCGGACGCTCACCCAGGCAGACCTCCGCGGCCGACCGATTCTCCTCAACTTCTGGGCGAGCTGGTGCGGCCCGTGCGTGGCGGAGCACGCCGTGCTGCTCGACGCCGCGCAGCGCTACGGCGGGCGGATCGCGATCGTCGGAGTCCTCTACCAGGACTCGGTCGGTGGGGCGCGCGGTTTCGAGCAGCGGTACGGGGTCCCGGACTGGCCGACCCTGCTCGACCCGTCGGGCGACCTGGCAATCGACTTTGGGGTGACCGGCCCGCCCGAGTCGTACTTCATCGATTCGGCTGGGGTCGTCCGTGACAAGCAGTTCGGCCCGGTGACGGCCGAGGTCATCGATGCCAAGCTCGCTCCGCTGATCGTCGCCGGGGTTGGTTCCAGCCGCGGTGGCGGGGGCTGAGCCGATGAGGCGCCTCGCGTCGCCGATCGCGGTCGCAGCGCTCCTCGCGCTGGGGGCCCTGCTCGCCCTGAACCTGTTGCGCCCGGGACCAGCACCGAGCCAGGCGGAGGTCGCGCACCGGATCGCGGTCGACCTCCGCTGCCCGGACTGCCAGGGCCTGTCGGTCGCCGACTCGTCCTCCGCCTCCGCGCTCGAGATCCGTCGCCAGATCGCCGTGCAGCTGGCCGCCGGGCAGACGCCGGAGGAGGTCAGGCAGCGCTTCGTCGATCGCTACGGCGAGTGGATCCTGCTGAGCCCCACGGCACTCGTGGCCTGGATAGCGCCGTTCGCCGCCGTGCTGGTTGGCGCCGTGCTGCTGTTCCTGTTCCTGCGACGGCGCGGGGCGCCCGAGACGGACGAGCGCGCCACGTCACCCATCACCGATGCGGATCGCGCTCGGGCGCGTGAAGAGGCGGAGGCGCTCGATGCCTGATCTGGTGACCATCATTATCTGGCTTGTGCTCGGGGCCAGCGCCGTCGCGTGGGTCGCTGGGCCGCTCTTGACACGCCGCGGTGACGCGCCGCGGGTCACCGATACGGCGGGGGATGACCTGGCGACGCTCACCCTGCGCCACCGGATCGCGGTCGAGACGCTGCGTGACGTCGAGGCGGACCATCGGGCGGGCTCGCTCGACGACGCGTCCTACGGGGACCTGCGGCGCGAGGCGGAGGAGCACTCGGCACGGACGCTCGCCGAGGTCGAGGCCGCGCGGCGTGCAGGGACGCCTGCAGTCGAGGACGTTGAGATTGCGCGGCTCCCGCGCGCGCCCGCCGGGGCTTGGACGTCGCGACGGATCGGGGTCGTCATCGGTGCGGGGCTGGCCGTGCTCATCGTCGCCGGGCTCGTCGCACCGCAGCCGTTCTCCCTTGCCAACGCCACGGTCGTCGACCAAGCGCTGGCCGCGGCGCAGGCCGCCCAGAGCGACCGGCAGGCGGAGATCGCGCGGCTGCGCGACCAGCTCGTGTCGCAGCCCAACGATGCCGCGGCCATCATCCGGCTCGCCGCCCTCTACCAGCAGGGTGGAACCGCGGCCGATCTGAGGACCTCGGCTCAGCTGCTGATCTTCGCCATTCGGCTCGATCCCGGGAGCACGGAGGCCTATCGGCTCCTGATCACCGCGTACATCTCCGCGGCTGACTACACCGATGCCGCAGCCGCGACGGATTCGTATGCCAAGGTGGCGGCGAGCTCACCGGACATCCCCTTCTTCCGTGGCCTGATCGCCCTGAACGGCACCGGCGACCATGCCGCGGCAGTCCGCTGGTTCGATGCCTTCCTGGCCGCGGCGCCGAGCGACCCCCGGGCGGTCATGGTCCGCTCTCTGCGGGCGGAGGCGGCTGGGGCGCTGCCTACGCCTCGGTGACGCGCTCGAGGATCCGGCGCAGCTGGTCGAGCTCCGTGGTAGGGATGCGGTCGATGAAGTGCGCCGACACCCCGCGCAGGTGGGTGGGGGTGGCGCCCTGCAGGCGCTTCATGCCGGACTCGGTCAAGTGCGCCCACAGGCCGCGGCGGTCGGTGGCGCAGCTGGCCCGAGCCACGAACCCCGCGGACTCGAGCCGGTCGACCAGGCGGGTCGCGCCGCTTCGGGACAGGAGCAGCCGATCAGCGAGCTCACTCATCCGCAGCCGGTGCTCGTCGGCCACCGCCAGCTGGTAGAGGACGTCGTAATCGGCGAGCGAGAGGTCCTGCTCGTCCTGGAGCTCGCGCTCGAGCTCACGCGTGACCCGTGCGTGCGCGCGCAGGAAGGCGCCCCACGCCACCAGCCTCGGGTCGTCGACGGACAGCTGTCGCTCGGTGCTCACGGCAGGTAGTGTCGCACGACGGCCGACGGGTGGCGCGGAGGGTCAGCCGTCCAGGTCGTTGACCGCGACCAGCTCAGGGACGGGCTCTTCGACGACCTCGAACCGCCGGCTGTCGAGAAATTCGCGTTTGCCCTTGGCGTTCTTGTGCCAGAGCTCGACGATCACCGCCGCGGGGAAGACCTCAGCCTCGACCACGAGCAGCTCCGCTGGGCCGCGCGCCTTTCCCTTCTTTCCTTTCGCCATGGAGTTGTCCTCAGTGCCGCCGTCGCTCTCGCAGCGCGTGCGACGGCTCTTGCCGGTCCCGATTGGCTAGCTGATCGGGATGTCCATCCAGAAGGTGCTGCCCCTTCCTTCCGTGCTCTCCGCCCCCACTCTGCCGTGATGAGCCTCCGCGATGTGCCGAACGATTGCCAGACCGAGGCCGGCACTCCCCGTCCGCAGCTCCCCGCCGGGGGAATCCGACGTGCGAGCACGCGACCGGTCCACCTTGTAGAAGCGCTCGAAGATGCGCGGGAGATGGCTCTCCGGGATGCCGATCCCATCGTCTGCGACGAGGAACCGGACGTGCCCGGGGCGCGCCTCCCACCCAACCCGGACGCTCCCCTCGGGGTGGCTGAATTTGATCGCATTGTGGACCAGGTTGACAAGGGCCTGTTCGAGCCGCGCCGGGTCGGCCGCCGCCCGCAGGCCGGAGGCCGTGCCGGCGGGTCCGGGGATCGCTTCGAGGGTCACGCGGTTCCGCTCGGCGAGTGGGCGCATCCGCTCGATGACGGAGCTCACCACGTCATCCGCCGCGGTCGGCTCGATCTTGAGCTGGACCTCGCCTGACTCGATCATCGACAGCTCGAGCAGCTCGTCGACGAGCTGCGCCAGGTGATCCACCTCGCGCTCGATCTGACCGGCGAAGTCCTGCGCGGTGACCATGTCGTCGACCGCGCCGCCGGACAGTGTCTCGGCGATCAGCTTGATCGACGAAAGGGGTGTACGCAGCTCGTGGCTGATGTTGGCGATGAAGTCGCGACGCACCTGCTCGACGCGTCGGACGCCGGTGACGTCGTGCAGGAAGAGGAGCAGCCCCTCATCCCTGAGCGGCATCGCATCGACCTGGTAGATGCGGCTGCCGAGGTGGCCCATCCGGACCTCGGCCTGGCGCTGCGTGCGGCGCTCGAGCGCCTCGCGCGCCACGCCGTCGAGCGCGACCGAGCCGAACGCGGCGATCAGGCTCATGCCGCGCAGCTCCCCTGCCGGGCGCTCGGCGAGGCGCGCTGCCATCCGACCGGCGCGGCTGATGCGCAGCCGAGCATCGGCCAGGACGAGGAAGTCGCTGCCCGTGCCACGCAACAGCGCTTCGAGCACCGCCTGCGCCTGGTCCATGAGCCGTGACTCGGGCTCGAGCGCGTCGGGCTCGTCGGTCTCGAGCGGGGTTCCGAACGAGGCGGTCACGCGGCGCCCTTGGGCGCGAATGCGTAGCCCACCCCACGCACGGTGCGGAAATAGTTGTGCCCGTCGACGGCTCGCAGCTTCGACCGCAGCCAGCTCACGTGGACGTCGACCGTCCGCCCATCGCCCATGTAGTCATACCCCCAGATGCGGGTGAGGAGCTGGTCGCGGGTGAAGATCCGGCCGGGGTGATCCGCTAGGTACGCAAGCAGCTCGAACTCCTTCGTGGTGACGTGCACCGCGTCGCCGGCGATGCGAAGCTCATGGCGTTCACGGTCGATCTCGATAGGTCCAACCTTGAGCGTCTCGGTCACCGTTTCGGAGCCGCCGCCGGACCGCCGCTGCCGTCGCAGCACCGCCTCGACACGCGCCAGGAGCTCAGGGCGCGAGAACGGCTTGGCGACGTAGTCGTCGGCCCCCACCTTCAGGCCGACCACGCGGTCGATCTCCTCGCCCTTCGCGGATAGGATGATGACCGGGGTGTCGACCCCTTCACGGCGTAGGGTGCGCAGGACCTCCACGCCGCTCATTCCGGGGAGCATGACGTCGAGCAGGATCAGGTCGAGCCGCTGGGCTCGGGCGATCGCCATGGCGTTCTCGCCGTCGGCGGCGGTCACCGCCTCGTAGCCTTCCCGGACCAGGTTGAAGGTGAGCGCCTGGCGTAGGGTGCGGTCGTCCTCGACGATGAGGATCTTGCGGCGCACGGCTGCGGTGGTCATCGGCTAGTTGTTCAGATCCTCGACCCTGCCGGTCGCCAGGAACACGACATCCTCGCCGATATTCGTCACCCGATCGCCAAGCCGCTCGAGGTGGTGCGCGGCGAAGAGCTGATGCGTGGCCTGCCGCGCCCGGTCCGGGTGCTCCTCCATCATCGCGACCGCGGCCTCGTAGACCTCCCGGTACAGCGCGTCGATCTCGTCGTCTCGCGCGCATACGGCGCGGGCCTCCTCCTCGGAGATGTCAACAAGGGCGCGCATCGCCGCGCGCAGCTGCTCGCGGCAGAACTGGGCCATGCGCGGGATCTGGGGGAAGATCGGGGTCTCCGGCTCGGAGGCCATCTGCTGCGCCAGCTTGCTGATGTTCACCGCGTAATCGCCCATCCGCTCGAGCTCGGCGGAGGCGTGATGCAGGCCGAGCAGGACGCGCACGTCGCGCGCCATCGGCTGCTGGGTGGCGATCATGGTCGTGATCTCGGCGTTGATCCGACGCTGGAGCTCGTTGGTCTCCGCGTCGTCCCATCGCACGCGGTCGGCGAGGTCGACGTCGCGTTCGACGAGCGCCCGCTCGGCGCGCTCCAGGGAGTCGATCACCCGGCCACCCAGGCGAAGCACGTCGTCGCGCAGGCCGTCGAGCTCGTCGTCGAACGTCGGCCGCAGGGAGCGGCGCGGCTCCGGATCGCCGACGGGGAGGCGTGTCACGGCGTCCGGCTCCGTCATCCAAACCTCCCAGTGATGTAGTCCTCGGTGAGCTTGTTGGTCGGGTTGGTGAAGATCTCCGCGGTCGGGCCGTCCTCGACGACGTACCCGGCACGCTCGGGCGTCACGCTCATGAAGACGGTCTGGTCGGAGACGCGCGCCGCCTGCTGCATGTTGTGGGTCACGATCACAATCGTGTACCGCTTGGCAAGTTCTCGAGCGAGCTGCTCGATCTGCAAGGTGGCAATAGGGTCGAGCGCGGAGCACGGCTCGTCCATCAGGATCACCTCGGGGTTCACCGCCAGCGCACGGGCGATGCAGAGCCGCTGCTGCTGCCCTCCGGAGAGCGAGGCGCCGGACTTGGTGAGGCTGTCCTTGACCTCGTCCCAGATGGCCGCGTTGCGCAGGCTGCGCTCGACGAGCTCATCGGTCTGGGCGCGTCCCTTGACCAGGCCATTGAAGCGCGGCGCCGCAGCGATGTTGTCGTAGATCGACATCGTCGGGAACGGATTCGGTTGCTGGAAGACCATCCCGATCGTCCGCCGAACCGCCGCCGGATCGATCTCGCGATCGTAGAGGTTGATGTCGTGGAACAGGATCTCGCCCTCGATCCGCGTCCCGGGGACCACCTCGAGCATGCGGTTGAGGGTCCGTAACAAGGTTGACTTGCCGCTCCCTGATGGGCCGATGATGGCAGTCACCGAGCGCTGCGCGACATCGAAGGTCACGTCGGTTACCGCCAGCTTGGCGCCGTAGTACGCGCTGAGCTTCCGAACGTGGATCGCGACCTCGCGGCCTGCCCCGGTGCTCACCTCGCGGGCTGCCCGCTCGTCGACCGCCTCCACCGGCCTGCTGATCCGGATCGGGATGGTCCCGGTCTCCGTGGTCATGTCCTGTTCCTCCTGGGTCACGGGCGAGCGCCTGAGGCCAGCGTCCGCCGGGCAAGCCACCGCCCGAGGATGTTGAACAACAGGACGATCACGACCAGTGTCAGCGCCGCTGCCCATGCGCGCTGCCGCGCTGCGGGAAAGCCGATGTTCTGGGCGTTCTGGAACATGTAGAGCGGCAGCGCCGACATCGGCCTCGTCAGGTCGGTGACCACGAAATTGCTGCCGAGCGCGGTGAAGAGCAGCGGCGCCGTCTCCCCGACGGCGCGCGAGACCGCGAGCACGATCCCGGTCATGATCCCCGCGGCCACCGTCGGGATGTACACCGATCCGATTGCGCGCCAGCGTGGTATGGCGAGAGCCATCGTCCCCTCCCGGAGGCTGCGCGGGACGATCTTGAACATCTCCTCGCTGGTGCGGGCGATGATCGGCAGCATGATCATTGAGAGCGCGATGGCCCCCGCGATGCCAGAGTAGTGGCCCATCACCGTCACCACCACGAGCGAGTAGACGAAGAGGCCGATGACGATCGACGGGATGCCTGCCAGCAGGTCGACCGCGGTGCGGACGTAGACCGCGCCGCGGCTGTCGCGATACTCGACGACATAGAGCGCGACGGCAAGGCCCAGGGGAACCGCGATGACCAGGGCGAGCCCCGTCATCTCCAGGGTACCGATGATCGCGTTGAGCGCCCCGGAGTTCGTCGAGGTGATGCCGCCGGGCGGCGAAATCAGGAAGTTCGGGCTCCAGGCGCCCAGGCCCTCGACGACGAGGTAGTAGAGGACGAGGCCTAGCGGCAGCAGGGCGACCGCACCAGCCACGACGCACAGGGCGTACACGGTCAGGTCGGTCCCGCGCCGGCCGCGGCCCGTGGCCCGCAGGCTGCCGTCAGCGAACATCGGCGCCTCCGGCGCGCGCCTCGAAGCGGCTGATGACGGCACGAGCTGCCACGTTCACGGTGAACGAGAGGATGAACAGGATCACGCCCAGGGCAATGAGCGCCTCGGGGTGGAAGGGTTGGTTCGCCTCCTTGAACTCGGAGGCGATGACGGCCGGCAGGCTGTAGCCGGGCGCGAAGATGGAGGCGTTGACCTGCGGTTGGTTGCCGATCACGAAGAGGACCGCAATCGTCTCGCCGATGGCGCGCGAGAGTCCCAGGATGATGCCGGCGAAGATCCCGCCGCGCGCGAATGGCAGGACGACGTGGCGGATCGTCTCCCAGTGGGTCGCGCCCAGGGCCAGCGCTCCCTCGCGCTGCAGCCGCGGAGTAGCGTTCATCGAGTCGCGCGCGACCGAGGTGATGATCGGCAGGATCATGATGGCGAGAACCATTCCGGCCACCAGGAAGCTCGGTCCTGGGACCGGGCCGGCGAAGATCGGGATCACCCCAAGCGGCGAGGCGGCGATCGCCTGCTCGATGGGGCGGACGGCCGGTACGAGGACCGTGATCCCCCAGAAGCCGTAGACCACCGAAGGGACCGCCGCGAGCAGTTCGATCGCGTAGGCGATCGGTGAGGCGACCCGGCGGGGCAGGTACTCGTTCACCAGGAGTGCCGCGCCCAGCGAGAGGGGGACGGCAAGGATGATGGCAATGGCCGACGTCACGAGGGTGCCGTACACGAACGGCACATCGCCGTAGATCAAGCTCGCCGGCTCCCATCTCGTTCCAGTCAGGAAGTCCCACAGCGAGGTGTGCTCCAGGAGCTTGGCGGAGTGCCTGGCGGTGTCGAGCAGCATCAGCACTACGGCGCCGAGGGCCACCCAGGCAAGGGTCCCGACGCTCCATCCGAGGATGGGATCGCCCAGGCTGATCCGGCCGTGGCGGACCAGGCTGCCCGGGTTCTTGGGATGGACGGGGCTGGTTTCTGCGGTCATCAGTCGCTCGTGAGTCTAGAAGGTGGGCTGGTCAGGGGCCAGAGACGCGCAATAGGTCGGAGACGGCGTCTGGGACTCCGCCCCCGACCTGGCCGGAGGAGAGGGCTACTTGTAGAGGCTGTCCAGGATGGACGCCCCGTTCCAGGTGATGGTCGCGATCTTTGCCAGTGCGGCTGCCTTGAGAGTGTCCGGCAGCACCGCGTAGCCGAGCGCCTTCGCGTCGTCACCGCCCTTGTCCAGCGCCCAGACGAGGAAGTGGACGACAGCCTCCGAGAGGTGCTGGTCCTGGCTGGCCTTGTCCTGCTGCTGGTAGACCAGGATCCAGGTGGCAGCAGTGATCGGATAGCCGTCGGCCACCGAGGTGTCCCAGGCCTTGAACGTCAGGTCAGCCGGGATCGTGTCGAACTTGGCGGCGGCGGCCACGCTCTGGAGCGAGGGCGTGATCCATTTACCCGACTTGTTCTTGACGTTTCCGAAGGCGACCTTGTTCTGGATGGCGTAGGCGAGCTCGATGTAGCCCACCGCGCCCGGCGTGGTGGTGATCGTCGAGGTGACGCCCGGGTTGCCCTGGCCGCCCAGGCCGACGGGCCAGGTGACCTCCTTGCCGGAGCAGGGGTTGACCTTGGCCTTCCAGTCCGGGCTCACCCCACATAGCCACGAGGTGAAGGCGTTGGTGGTGCCGGAGCCGTCCGAGCGGTGGGCGACCGTGATCGTCTGGTTGGGGAGGGTGACGTTAGGGTTATCGGCCTTGATCGCTGCATCGTTCCAGTTCTTGATCTGGCCGGTGTAGATCTTCCCGATGACCTCAGGGCTGAAGTTCAGGGGAGCACTGAGGCCAGCCACGTTGTAGGCGATCACGATCCCGCCGAAGACGGTCGGGATGTGCAGGACCGGCGAGCCGTTCTTCGCCAGAGCCGCGGCCGCTTCCGCAGGCTTCAGCGGCGCATCAGAGCCGGCGAAGGCAACCGTGTTGGCGGTGATGTCCTTCACGCCCTGCCCGGAGCCGCCTCCGGTGTAGCTGATCTGGATCCCGGTCTCGCTGTTGTAGTCCTGTGTCCACTGCTCGTAGACCGGCTGCGGGAAGGTCGCACCGTCCGCGGTGATGGCGCCCGAGTAATCCGGCTTGGGCGGGACGGTGTTGTAATCGGGTCCGGACGCTCCAGCGCTGGCGGCCGTGCTCCCCGCGGCACTTGGGCTCGAAGACGAGCCGGTGTTGCTGGAGCAAGCGGCGAGCAGCAGGCTAACCGCGACCGCGAGGACGAAGGGCGGGCGCCAGTTCGTGCGCACGTTCAATGTGGGGTCTCCTTCAATGCGAACATTCCGGGGCGGGGCCACGCCCGGTGCTAACGCCGCGAGCCTGATGGCACGGCCTTAACGCCCGCTTATCGGGCTGTCAACGATCCGTTAAATGGGGCGATGGGGGTCAGACCTGGTCGGGGAGCGTTGCCCTGGTGGGGTGCTCGACCTCGTCTCGTGAAGCGGTGCTCAGAAGCAGCCGAACGCGGCTGCGAAGGTCGTCCCGAGCCGCGCGGAACGCCGCCAGGCGGGTCGCATCGTCTCCCTCCACCTCGCCGGGTCATCGATCCCCCAGTGTGCCGTGTGCTGCACGCCCGGAAAGACCGGACATTCACGCCTGGCGCGGTCGCAGAGCGTGATGAGCCAGTCGAACGATTGGCCGGCGAACGCGTCGAGACCCTTGCTGCGCTGGCCGCTGATGTCGATGCCGGCCTCCGCCATCACTGCGATTGCCTCGGGCCGAATCTCGGTGGCGTGGGTGCCGGCGCTGAACGCGTCGAATCGGTCGCTGCCCCAGGCACCGAGCATGGCTTCAGCCATCTGCGAGCGTGCGCTGTTGTGGGTGCAGACGAAGAGGACGCGTTCCTTGGCCACGGCGGCGGATGCCACGGCGGCGGATGCTAGGGCGCGAATATGAAAGAGGTGTCAACGGAGGAACGGCCGGGCATGAAGGGAGGATCCAAGCCTGTGCCGGTGAGGCCGTACCTTCGTGTCAGGGAGCTTTCCTTGCACGGGGCTTAATCTTCCAGTCCTAGTCTGGAGGTCCCATGGCCACCCGATCGGCTCCGGCGGTCAGCCGCGGCCCGGTGATCCGAGCGACTCCGACGCGTCGCCGCGCCGCGTCCGTGACGCGCTACCTCAACCGCGAGCTGTCCTGGCTGGATTTCAACGAGCGGGTCCTGACCCTCGCCACGGACACCTCATTGCCACTCCTCGAGCGCCTCCGCTTCCTCAGCTTCTTCGCCATCAACCTCGATGAGTTCTACCAGGTGCGGGTCGCAGGTTTGCGACGCCAGGAGGCGGCAGGACTGGGGCTGACCCAGTCGGCGGACGGCATGACGGCAATCGAGCAGCTCGCCGGGATCACCGAGCGGGTCGAGGGGCTGGCCACGCGACACGCCCGCCTCTTCCGGGACGAGCTCCTGCCGGGCCTCGCAGCCGCGGGGATCCACATCGCGCGCTGGTCGGATCTCGACCTCGAGCAGCGCACGATCCTCACCGCCTTCTTCGAGGAGCATGTCTTCCCGGTCCTCACCCCGCTCGCCGTCGACCCGGGCCACCCGTTCCCGTACATCTCCAACCTCTCGCTCAACCTCGCGGTGCAGGTAGCCGAGCACGACGCCCCGCTCACACATTTCGCGCGCGTCAAGGTCCCACCGCTGCTCGGGCGCTTCGCAAGCCCCGAGACGGGGATCTTCGTCCCGCTGGAGGATGTCATCGCGGCCAACCTGGACAGGCTCTTCCCGGGGATGCGGGTCATGGAGCACCACGCCTTCCGGGTGACCCGCAACGCAGACGTCGAGATCGACGACGACGACGGTGCCGATGACCTGCTCGAAGCACTCGAGGAGACGCTGCGAAAGCATCGATTCAGCCCGGCCGTGCGCCTCGAGGTCGAGGACGGGATGCCCGACCGCATCCTTCAGCTGCTCATCCGCGAGCTCGAGGTGCAGCCCGGGTCGGTGCTCCGACTGCCGGGCCCGCTCGACCTGGCTGGCCTCATGGAGCTGACCACGCTCGACGCGCCTGGTCTCAAGGACCCTCCCTTCCAGCCGGTTACGCCCCCCTCTCTCTCCAGCCTCAACGGGGAGCCGCCGGACATGTTCGCGCTGCTGCGCAACGGCGATCTGCTCGTCCATCACCCGTACGAATCGTTCGCAGCCAGCACCCAGCGCTTCATTGAGCAGGCCGCCGCGGATCCCAAGGTGCTGGCGATCAAGCAGACGCTCTATCGGACCTCGGGGGAGAGCCCCATCGTGGATGCGCTGGTCTCCGCGGCCGCGGCCGGTAAGCAGGTCGTGGTCCTGGTCGAGATCAAGGCGCGGTTCGACGAGCAGAACAACATCGCCTGGGCCCGGCTCCTGGAGCAGGCGGGCTGCCACGTGGTGTACGGCGTCATCGGCCTCAAGACCCACGCCAAGCTGTGCCTGGTGGTCCGCGAGGAGGGTGGCCGCATCCGGCGTTACATGCACATCGGGACGGGCAACTACAACCCGTCGACCGCGCGCGTTTACGAGGACGTGGGGCTCTTCACCGCAGACGAGAAGCTCGGCGCCGATGTGAGCAGCCTCTTCAATTACCTCACCGGCTACTCCCGCCACCCCGACTACGAGCGCCTGGTGGTCGCGCCGCAGGCGATGCGCCAGCGCGTGGTGGAGCTCATCGAGCGCGAGGCGCGTCACGCGGCGGCAGGCGAGCCCGGCCTCGTCCGGATCAAGGTCAACAACCTGATCGACGAGGCGGTCATCGAGGCGCTCTATACCGCGAGCCAGGCTGGCGTGCGAGTCGAGCTCATCATTCGCTCGATCTGCGCACTGCGACCCGGGGTGCCCGACCTCTCGGAGGGGATCGCTGTGCGGAGCATTCTCGGCCGCTTCCTCGAGCACTCGCGGATCCTCCACGTGCGCAACGGCGGTCAGGACGAGGTCTACATCGGCTCCGCAGACCTCATGCATCGAAACCTGGACCGGCGCGTTGAGACGCTCATCCGCGTCGACGACGAGACCGCGCGCGGCCGCCTGCTCGGCCTGCTCGACCTTTCCGGGCGCGCGAACGTCGGCGTATGGACCCTTGGAGCCGATGGCGGGTGGACCCAGATCGCCCTCGCACCGGAAGAAGTACGGGTGGACATTCAGCGGGAGCTGATGCAGCGTGCCCTCGGCCGTGCGTGAGCGCGAGCTGAAACTTGCCGTCCACGGGGCATTTGTCGTGCCGAACCTAGCCGACGATGGGCTCGGGGTGCTCACCATGAGCGAGCTCCCCGAGCTCGCCCTGCGCAGCACCTACCACGACACGAGCGACCTGCGCCTCGCGCGCAACGGGGTCACCCTGCGTTACCGGACGGGCGAGGAGGGCGGGCCAGTCTGGACGCTCAAGCTCCGCGTCCCCGGCCACGACGCCTCCGAGCGCGACGAGCACACGTTCAGCGGCGGCCCGGACGAGGTTCCCGCCGGGGCCAGGGACCTGGTCACGGCGCTCGTGCGCAGCGCCCCAATCCTGCCGGTCGCCGCCCTCGAAACGCGCCGTCGCCGCTGGTTGCTGTGCGGGCCGGCCGAGCAGGCACTCGCCGAGCTGGCGGACGACGAGGTGACCGTGCTCGACGGGGAGCGAGTCGTTGCCCGCTTCCGCGAACTCGAGCTCGAGAGCCGCGGGCCCGAGCTCGATGCACTCCGACCCATCGCCAATCGGCTGCGCCGGGCGGGGGCGGTGCTGGCCGAGCCGGTACCCAAGGCATTCCGCGCGCTCGGCCCGCGCGCTGCGGCAGATCCCGACGTCGTGCCGATCGCTGTCTCGCCCGACGATCCGGCGGAGCGGGGGGTGCAGGCCGCCTTGGCCACAGGCGTCGCCCGGCTCATCACCAATGACGCTGCCACGCGACTGGGCGAGGTCGAGGGGCTGCACCAGATGCGGGTCGCGGCTCGTCGGCTGCGGAGCGATCTTCGGACATTCCGTCCGCTCCTCGATCGCGATTGGTCAGCCGGCCTGTCGGACGAGCTGAGATGGCTCGGATCGCTGCTCGGAACGGTCCGGGATGCCGATGTCCAGCTCGAGCGACTCGACCGCATCGCAGCCGATCTGCTCCCTGCGCTCGACCCGCTGCTCACCCGTTTCCGGAGGCGCCGGGACGATGGGCGCGGCGAGCTGCTCGCCGCACTCGGGAGCGAGCGGTATCGCAACCTGCTCGAACGGTTGGTCGATGCGGTGCGCAGTCCCCTCGTGAACTCCGACGCCGCGCGGTTGGTGGCAAGTGCCCTGCCTCCCCTGGTGCAGCGGGCATGGAAGGCACTGGAGCCGGAGGCTGAGAGCGTGCGCGGCGGTGGACCGGAGGAGCGATACCACGCGGTGCGGATCAAGGTGAAGCGGGTTCGATACGCGGCGGAAGCGATCGCGCCGGCGCTGGGAGCCGAGGGGCGACCGGTCGGCCGCCTGGCGGAGGTGGCAGCCGCGCTCCAGGACCAGCTCGGGACCATGCACGATGACGCGGTCATGCAGACCGAGGCTCTCGCCACCGTAGAGGGGCACCCGGATCCCGAGTTCGCGCTGGCGGCTGGACGCCTCATCGAGCGCTGTGCAGCGTCGGTCGCGGGCGCCAAGACGCGCTACCCGAAGCTGTGGAGCAAGGCGGTCCGTCGCATGCGGGCGACGCGCAAGCGCGCAACCGACGAGGACGGAGACCGCAAGCACGGGAACCGCAGGCACGGGAACCGCAAGCACGCGGACACCAGCCGAGCGCAAGGATCCCACCGGGGCTGATGGCGGACAGCGGCGGGACGATCCGCGCCGCGGGAGGGGTCCTCTGGCGCGAAGCGAGCGGGTCCGGCCCCGATCCGGTCGTCGAGGTCGCCGTCATCCACCGTCCGCGGTACGACGATTGGAGCCTTCCTAAGGGCAAGCTCACCGCCGGCGAGCGCGAGGTCGATGGCGCCATCCGGGAGGTGCTCGAAGAGACCGGCTACCACGTCCGGCTCGGCCGCCCGCTGGGCGAATCGCGATACCTGAAGGTCCAGGGCGGCCAGTCGCGCCCCAAGGT
>JALYLB010000075.1 GCA_030774475.1 Chloroflexota bacterium
CCTGTGGGTGTCCGGGCTGGTGGTCCTCGTGGGCTCGGTGGTGGTCTACAACGTTGCGCAGAACCGCTACCGTCGCTACCCGACCATCCTCGCCCTGCACGAGTGGATCTTCTGGCCGATCGCCATCGGCTGGGGCCTCACCCCGCTGCTGGCCGTGATCCACGTCCCCTTCATGCTTATCCTGCTCGTCCTGCTGCCTTCCATGGGGATCGCGATCTACGCAACGTTCATCAAGTTCCCACCGCTGATCGCGGCGGCCAACAACGAGATCCGGCGGCGCCGTTTCGTCCCTCCGCCACGCCGCGACGAGCGGGAGCGGCCACGGCCCACGCCGGCCGGGAGGCGGCGCACCCACCGCCGCTGACGACGGCGGGCTTGTCAGCAGCTCTTCGCGCGCACATACTCGCGCGAGTCATCGGTCGCACCGCTCAACCCCGGATGCGGCCCCATCGGTCTGAAGGAGAAACGGACATGTCGAAGACGGCCAGGGTCGTCGTCATCGCGTCGCGCCTCCGGAGGACCGCCGGCTAGCGAAGCGCAGCCACACGAGCTGCCAGGTTCATCGCTCGCCTCCGCCGTCCCGCCCGGGGCGGCCGTTTCGTTTCTCGGCCGGTCGCGACGCCTTGTCGTCGAACGCTCAACGCATGACCGGGAGACACCGCTTGAAGCACTCGACCCGTCCCGCGCGCCCGGCGCGTCGTGGACACCCAAGCTCGTTCCGCTGCGTCCATTGCCACGCCGATGTTCCGGGTGACGCCCCAGGCACGCAGCATCGCAATCACTGTCCGGCCTGCCTGTGGAGCCGGCACGTCGACGACCTGCCCGGCGATCGCGCCGCGGACTGCGGGTCGTCCATGGAGCCGATCGCCATCACCGTGCGGGGCGCCGGGGAGTGGGTGCTCATCCATCGCTGCGGCGGCTGCGGCGTGCTGCATGCCAACCGCAGCGCGGCCGACGACAACCCGCTGCTGCTTCTGCGGCTGGCCGTCAAGCCACTGGCACTGCCGCCGTTTCCGCTCGACCGACTGGCCCAGCTCTGACGAATCGGGTGAGGGCGCGCCTACGGAGAGGCGACGGTTACCGGTGCTGGATCCTCGCTACCTTCGGGAGCCGCGCCGACCTTCTCGAACGTGATGTGGCCATCGTGAGCGTCGATCCGGACGGTGTCGCCGGCCACGAAGTCACCGGCAAGGAGCCGCCGCGCCAGGGGGTTCTCGATCTCCCGCTGGATCGCGCGACGCAGGGGACGCGCGCCGTAGGCCGGGTCGTAGCCCTCGCGAGCCACGAGCGCCCGAGCGCCATCGGTGAGCTCGACGTGGATCTGCGCCTCCGCAAGGCGGCGCTGCACGCCTGCGAGCAGCAGCCCGACGATGATTGCCAGCTGCTCCTCGTCCAGCGGCCGGAAGACGATGATCTCGTCGACGCGGTTGAGGAACTCCGGCCGGAAGTGCTCGCGCAGCTGAAGGAGGACCCGCTCGGCCGCAGCGTCGAACGCGGCGGCACCCTGCTCTCCGGCCTCGATCAGCCCGGCCGAGCCGATGTTGCTGGTCATGATGATGACCGTGTTCTTGAAGTCGACGGTCCGACCCTGCGAGTCGGTCAGCCGTCCGTCGTCGAGGAGCTGGAGCAGGACGTTGAAGACGTCGGGATGCGCCTTCTCGATCTCGTCGAAGAGCACCACCTGGTAGGGGCGGCGTCGGACGGCCTCCGTCAGCTGGCCGCCCTCGTCGTAGCCGACGTAGCCGGGCGGCGCCCCCACCAGTCGGCTGACCGAGAACTTCTCCATGTACTCGCTCATGTCGATCCGCACCAGCGCCTGCTCGTCATCGAAGAGGAACTCGGCGAGCGCCCGGGCGAGCTCCGTCTTGCCGACGCCCGTGGGCCCCAGGAAGATGAATGAGCCGATGGGTCGCCTGGGATCCTTCAACCCGGCGCGGGCGCGGCGAATCGCGTCGCTGACGGCTGTGACCGCGGGCTCCTGACCGATGAGCCGCTCGTGGAGGCGCTCCTCCATGTGGAGCAGCTTCTCCGTCTCGCCCTCCATGAGCCGCGAGACGGGGATCCCGGTCCAGCGCGCGACGACCTCGGCGATGTCGTCCGCGTCGACCTCCTCCTTGACCAGCACCGATCCGGAGGCCTTGATCTCGCGGAGCTTCTGCTCCTGCTCGGCGAGCGTTCGTTGCAGCTCGTTGGAGCGGCCGTACTGGAGCTCCGAGGCTCGCTGGTAGTCCTGGTTGCGGGTGGCCTCCTCGATCTGCGGCTGGAGCGCCTCGATCTCCTCGCGCGTCTTGCGGATGCCGGCCACGACCTCCTTCTCGCGCTGCCACTGGGCCTTCATCACGTCCCCGCGCTCGCGGAGATCGGCGAGCTCCTGCTCAAGTACGGCGAGCCGTGCCTTGGAAGCGTCGTCCTTCTCCTTGCGCAGCGCCTCGCGCTCGATCTCGAGCTGCATCCGCCGCCGCTCCAGCTCGTCGAGCTCGGCCGGCATGGAGTCCATCTCCATCCGGAGCCGGCTGGCCGCCTCGTCCACGAGGTCGATGGCCTTGTCGGGGAGGAATCGCTCACTGATGTAGCGGTTGGACAGGATCGCGGCGGCCACTAGGGCGCTGTCGGTGATGCGCACGCCGTGATGGACCTCGTACCGCTCGCGGAGCCCCCGCAGGATCGAGATCGTGTCCTCGACGCTCGGCTGGTCGACGATCACCGGCTGGAAGCGGCGCTCGAGGGCGGGGTCCTTCTCGATGTTCTTGCGGTACTCGTCAAGGGTGGTGGCGCCGATGCAGTGCAGCTCGCCACGCGCGAGCATCGGCTTGAGCAGGTTCGCCGCATCCATGGCGCCCTCGGCGGCCCCGGCCCCGACCACGGTGTGCAGCTCGTCGATGAAGACGATGATCTGCCCCGCGCTGGCGGTGATCTCCTTCAGGACCGCCTTGAGGCGCTCCTCGAACTCGCCTCGGTACTTCGCGCCGGCCACCATCGAGCCCAGGTCAAGGGCGACTACGCGCTTATCGCGCAGTCCCTCGGGCACGTCGCCGCGCACGATCCGCTGGGCAAGCCCCTCGACGATCGCCGTCTTGCCGACTCCGGGCTCGCCAATGAGGACAGGGTTGTTCTTCGTCCGGCGCGAGAGCACCTGGATCACGCGCCGGATCTCCTCGTCGCGGCCGATGACCGGGTCGAGCAGACCACGGCGCGCGGCATCGGTCAGATCCCGGCCGTACTTCTCCAGGGCTTCGTACGTGGCTTCCGGGTTCGGTGTCGTCACGCGTTGTGAACCTCGAATCTGGGTGAGCGCATTGAGGACCGATGGCGCATCCACGCCGTTGTCTCGGAGGATTCGCGCAGCGGCGCTCCCTTTTCGGTCTTCGAGAATGGCGAGCAACAGGTGCTCCGTCGAGACATAGTCATCGCGCATGCGCTCCGCGATCGGGTGCGAGTCCGAGAGGACCCGCCGCGCCTCGTCGGAGAGGGTGAGCTGCGCAGCTCCCTCGACATGGGGCAGCTTCGCGAGCTCGGCGCGCAGCTGTGTCGCGATGGTGGCCGGCTCCACGCCGACCCGCTGCAGCACCGCGGGCACCACGCCATCGGGCTGCTCGGTCAACACGAGCAGGAGGTGAGCCACCTCCAGCTGTGGATTGCCTTCGCTCTCGGCGAGCTGCTGGGCCTCGGCGATCGCCTCTTGGGCGCGCTGGGTGAACCGCTCGATGCGCATGCTTCAGTGGACCTTGGCGGGAGCCCGCGGATCGGGTTGCGGGTGCCGGGCCAGCACCTCGGTGATCTCCGTCCGAGCGGCCTCGTCCAGTTGAGGCAGCACGACCCGTACCCGAACGATCAGGTCGCCCCGCCCACCCGCTCGACCGGGCTTCGGCAGGCCCTTGCCGGCGACGTGGATCTCCTGCCCGTTCTGGGTGTTCGGGCGAATGCGCAGCTTGAGGGTGCCGGTTGGGGTGGCCACGGGTACCTCCGCGCCGGCGATGGCCTCGGCAAGGGTCACCGGAAGCTCGGTGCGGAGGTCTGCGCCCACGCGCTCGAAGCGCGGGTCGGGCTTGACGCGGACGGTTACGTACAGGTCGCCGGCGGGCGCGTCGCCCGCGTTGCGCAGCCCCGCGCCCCGCAGCTTGACCCGGGCGCCGTCCGCGACGCCGGGCGGGATCTTGACCTGCAGGCGGCGCCCGTCGAGCTCGACCATTCGGTCGGCGCCCCGGGCAACCTCCGAAAGGGTCACCTCCGCATCGGCCCGAACATCGGAGCCGCGTCGCGCGCCACTCGGAGCGGTCGCGGTCGCTGCTCCGCCGCTCCCCATCAGGTCACCGAAGTCGAAGACCTGCTCGAATGCCCCCCGGCGGGAGCCGCGCACCTGGCCGCCCCCGGCTCCTCCTTTGGCGCTCCCTCCCCCGGCGCTCCCCGCGCCACCGAAGGACCCGGCGTCGTCCCCGAAGAAGGCACGGAAGAAGTCAGAGAAGTCGCCCATCTCGTCGGGCGAGACCCGGCGATACGTGTAGCGGGCGCCGCCCGCTCCCGTTCCTGAAGCGAACGGTCCGGCGCCGAATGCGCCACCCCACTCGCCGGTGCCGGGCGAGCCGCCGTACTGCTGATAGGACTGCCAGTTGGCGCCCAGCTCGTCGTAACGCTTCCGCTTCTCCGGGTCGGAGAGGACGGCGTGGGCCTCGTTGGCCTCCTTGAAGCGCTGCTCGGCGCTCTTATCGTCGGGGTTGCGGTCCGGGTGGAGTTCACGCGCCAGGCGTCGATAGGCCTTCTTGATCTCGGCCTGCGTCGCCGTTTTCGGCACGCCCAGGACCTCGTAGTAGTCCTTGTACTCCATCCGAACCGCCCCGATACGGTCCTCAGGCCGTCGTTGCCGGCGGCTGGTCGACCGGCCGGGGTGGGACCGGCACGGTCGTCTTTGGGTTCACTCGGCCACGTGCCGGCCGGCGGACGACCGCCGCCTTCTGCCGTGCCGCGCGCTCCGCCTTGAGGCGCGAGGCCGGTCGGGCGTGATCGATCAGCGCCTCGGCCAGCACCTCGTCCATGGTCTCGACCGGGACGATCCGCAATTGGTTGCGAACCTCCTCCGGCACGTCGGCCAGGTCCTTCTCGTTCCTCCGCGGAATGAGCACCGTCTTGACCCCGGCCAAATGAGCGGCGAGCAGCTTGCTCTTCAGCCCACCGATCGGCAGCACCCTGCCGCGCAGGGTGATCTCACCGGTCATCGCCAGGTCGCGCCGGACTGGCTTACCCGTAAGAAGGCTCGCCACGGCGGTTGCCATGGTGACCCCAGCCGAGGGTCCGTCCTTTGGAGTCGCACCGGCGGGGACGTGGATGTGGATCGTCTCCTTGCCGAACCGGGAGGGGTCGATCCCCAGCTCATGGGCACGGGCGCGCACATAGCTCAGGCCGGCTCGCGCCGATTCCTGCATGACGCTCCCGAGCTGTCCGGTCAGGATGATCTCGTCCTTGCCCTCCATCCGGGTCGACTCGATCTGCACGATGTCGCCACCCGCGTCGGAGACGACCAGGCCGGTCGCCATCCCGATGGTGTCCTCAGCCTCCAGCTCGCCGTAATCGAAGCGGGCCGGACCAAGGTAGTCCTCCAGCTCCGCGGCCTTGACGGTGACCTTCACCTTGCTGTCGTCCGCCACCCGGCGGGCGACCTTGCGAGCGACGTTGGCGATCTCGCGCTCGAGATTCCGCACGCCTGCCTCCTTGGTGAAGGCCTGGATCAGGCGCACGAGCGCCGTTTCCTCGAGGGTCAGCTGACCGTCGTTCAGCCCATGGGCCTCGAGCTGCTTGGGAACGAGGAAGTTCTGCGCGATCCGCAGCTTCTCGAGCTGGGTATAGCCGGGGAGCGGGATCACCTCCATCCGGTCGCGCAGCGCTGGCGGGATGGTGTCGAGCATGTTCGCGGTCGCGATGAACAGGACCTTGGAGAGGTCAAACGGCACCTCCAGGTAGTTGTCCTGGAAGCTGAAGTTCTGCTCGGGATCGAGCACCTCCAGCAGCGCCGATGACGGGTCGCCACGGAAGTCCATCCCGACCTTGTCGATCTCGTCGAGCATGAAGACTGGGTTGGCGGATGCCGCCGTCTTGATGCTCTGGATCACCCGGCCCGGGAGCGCGCCGATGTAGGTGCGCCGATGGCCGCGAATCTCCGCCTCGTCGTGGATGCCCCCCAGGCTCATGCGGACGAACTTGCGTCCCATGGCGCGGGCGATGCTCTTGCCCAGGCTCGTCTTGCCCACGCCGGGCGGGCCCACGAAGAGCAGGATGGGGCTGCGGATCTTCTCGGCGAGCTTGCGCACCGCCATGTACTCGACGATCCGCTCCTTGGGCTTCTCGAGGCCGTAGTGGTCCTCGTTGAGCACCTTCTCGGCATCGGCCAGGTCGAGGTTGTCATTGGTATAGGTGCCCCACGGCAGGCTGACCAGCCAGTCCACGTAGGTGCGGATAACGCCCTGCTCGGGCGACGCGGAGGGGATCCGGCTCAGCCGATCGACCTCCTTGAGCGCCTTCTCCTTGACCTCGTCGGGCATTGCGGACTGCTCGACCTTCTCGCGCAGCTCGCTCGCCTCGGCGACCGCCGGATCGTCCTCGCCGAGCTCCTTCTGGATCGCCTTGAGCTGCTCGCGCAGGATGTACTCGCGCTGGGTCTTGTCCATCTCGGACTTGACCTCGCTCTGGATCCTACCCTTCAGCTCGAGGACCTCGATCTGCTTGGCCAGGAACTGGCTCACCAGCCGCAGCCGATCCGGCACGTCGATCGTCTCGAGGAGCTGCTGGCGCTGCTCGGTGGTCATGTCCGGCGAGTAGGCGACCATGTCGGCCAGCAGGCCGGGGTCGCTGATGTTGCGAGCCGCCACCGCGACCTCCGGGGGCACCGAGGCGCCCGAGGTCACGTACTGCTCGATCTGCCCCTGGACCGAGGCCATCAGGGCCTCCACCTCAAGGGTCTTGCCGTGCGCATCGTCGATCGTCTCGACGCGGGCCTCGAGGTGTGGCTCGGTCTGCACGAGGTCGAGCAGGCGGATCCGCTTCTGTCCCTGGACGATGGCCCGGATGGTGCCGTCCTGCAGGCGGATCACCTGGGCGATCTTGGCAAGAGTGCCGATCGAGTAGACCTCGTCGACGCTGTTGACCTCTTCGGTCTCGTTGCTGCGCTGGGTGATGAGGGCCACCGGCGAGCTGGTTCGCACCGCCCGGTCGAGGGCCTTGACGCTGCGGTCGCGTCCCACCTGGAGCGGCACGATCATCTCCGGGAAGATCACGGTGTCGCGCAGGGCCACCATCGGCAGCACCTGGATGTTCTCGATGTCTCGAGCGACGTCGCTCACCGCTGGGCTGTCGCCGTCTTGCACGACGTCACCGTCGCGGACTTCGGATTCCATGAGTCACATTTCCCTTCGGTCGAGGTCTGTCACCGGTTCGGGCTCCTCGCCCTCGACATATCGCTCGACATCAGCTCCATCGAACAGGTCATAGACGCGAATCTTGCCGAGCGCCTCGAGCTGCAGGATGACCTTGACGCCCGCCAGGTTGACCCCCTGGCGCTGGGTCAGGAAGCGGATGATACGCACCCGCCGGATGTCCGCCTCCGAGTAGAGGCGGAGGTTGTTGCGCCGTTGTGGACAGACGAGGCCTTCTTCCTCGTAGATCCGCAGCGTGCGCGGATGCACGCTCGCCAGCTCGGCGGCGATGCTGATGAAGTAGACCGGCCGGGTGGCCATGCGACGCGACGTCACAGCGCCTCGCCATTGATCGAGCGCCAGGCGCGAGGGGAGACGACCGTGTCATCGAACAGGCGGTCCATCACCTGCCGCATGCTGATCATCCCGCGGAACGGATCGAATCGAATGAGATTGCCATCGTGTTCAACCTCCTGCACACGTTGTCACAGGCCTCACCGACGGGGTCGGTGGTGGTTTTGGCGTTACCCTAACGTCTGACAATGGCATTGTCAAGGGTGTTCCCGGTATTCGCGCAGAGGGTCAGCAAGCCGGATGACCGGACGGCTCAGTCGTCTGTCAGGGCGCTCGTGCGCTCACGATCCGCCAGCGCTGGGCACCCACCTCGAGACCGCCCGGCAGCGGCGCGGCGACGGCGCGGAGCTCGAGGAGGAGCACCGTCTCCTGTGGCACCGCCACCAGGTCGGTGGTCGGGAAGAGTCCCAGGAAGTGGGACGGGCGCCGCTCGAAGCTGACCACTTGCGCCGTGGCGGTCGCGGTGTCGGCCGCGGCGTCCGAGATGGTGAACCGGACTTCCCGCAGGAGATTGGCCGGGGCGTCCGCGCAGTCGTCGGAGAGCTCACCCGCCGCGCACAGATCCCGCAGGTGCCGGATCGCGACGGTCGCCCCTTCCGTGCTGCGCGCGTCGAGGGCCAGAGACCGGTCGAGCTGCAGGCCACGCGCCGCCTCTGGCCAGCTCGTCTCGAAGGCATCGACGACCGCGGACGGCCCCGCCGCGCTGCCGGCGACGAGCCAGAACCCGGTCCCCCAGATGAGGAGCGGCAGGCTGAGCCACGCGACTGCGGCGGCGGATGAGCGTGCCGGCGTGGGAGCGATGGCGCCCTGTGCGTGCTGGGCGCGGCCGTAGGCGCGGATCGCCTGGGCGGCCCACACGGAGAGGAAGCCGATCCCTGCCAGGAAGGGGACCAGGTACCAGCTCGTGTCGCCGAGGCCGACGACGAGGTAGGCGACGAGGAGCGCCCCAAGGACCTCGCCGGCGAGCCATCCAAGCGCGCGGGTCCGAAGGCCGAGCGCCAGGTCGCCGAGCCCCCAGGCGATGAGAGCCAGTCGCAGGACTCGGCCAGGGCTGGTTGCGCGGACCTGGGCCCGACCGGTCACTCCCCGATGAGCAGGCCGCGCAGCTCCGCCTCGCGCGCCGAGGAGGTGATGGCCAGGACCCGGTCGCCGCTCAGCAGGCGCGTCTCGGGCCGCGTCGCGACCGCGCGGTCGTCTCGCAGGATCACCGCGATGGCGCTGCCCTCCGGGAGCTGCACCTCTCGAAGCTCCTTGCCGGTGACCGGCGAGTCGGCGTCGATCTGAGCCTCGACGATCTGGAGGTCGCCACCCTCGAGGTCGGCGAGGTGGAGGAGATCGTGGATCGGGAACTCGTGCTCGATGACGCCGAGGATGGCCCGGATGGTGTTCACCGTCTCGTCGATGGCGAGCTTGCGGAAGAGCGGCTCATGCTCGGGGTTGTTGACTCGCGCGATCGACCGCGGAACGTTGAAGTGCATCTTGGCGATCTGGCAGGAGGCGAGATTGACGCCGTCGTCCCCGGTGACGGCAGCGATGACATCCGCGCGGGCCATGCCAGCCTCCGCCTGGTAGCGGCCCTCGCAGCCATCGTTGGCGACCACGATGCTCCCCAGCTCGTCCGCGATCTGACGTGCTCGCGCCGGATCCTTTTCGATGACTACCACCTCATGGCCGGCCGCCAGGAGCTCTCGGGTGAGGTAGTAGCCCACCTGCCCGCCGCCGATGACGACGACGTACACCTAGCGGCCCTCTCGGGCGGCGGACGGGGGAGCCCCGTGGATCGGCTGCGCGGTGGGTGGCTCGACCGCCCCGTTGGTTGCCTCCGGTCCGTCGGTGGCGGCGAGGATGAGCGCGTCGGAGAGGATGGTGGTCCGGCAGATCGTCTCGAGCCCAAGCGAGCGATACGCCTCCGCGCGCACCGGGTCGTTGCTCTTGACGATGACCCGGGGGATGCCGAACAGGTGCTTGCCCATCTGCGCCGCCAGCGCATTCCGATTGTCGCCCTCGGTGAGCGCCATCAGCAGGTCCGCCATCTCCGCACCGGCCGAGCGCAACACGGTCTCATCCGTACCGCTACCGCGGACCGTCTCGCCGCTGAACTTGGTGGGTAGTCGCAGGAAGGCGCGCTGGTCGACGTCCACGACCGTCACGCTCTCGCCCCGCTTGTCGAGCTCCTCGGCGGTCCGGGCACCCACCCGGCCGCATCCGATGATCAACACCCTCATGGCGTTCGCGCGAGGTCCTCCGTCTCGACTCGCAGGCACCAGGTCGGCGCCGTCGAATTTCTCATGACATACGGTACGGTGCGCCCGGCGTCCCACGCTCCGCCGAACCGCTTCTTATAGCGTAGCCCCATGACGATCAGGTCGGCCCCCCATTCGATGGCCTCGTCGACGATCGCGGCGCCTGCCGCGCGGGCCTGGACCACCCCGGTGCGGGCCTGCACCTCGTGACCGGTGAGGAACGCCTCGCCGCGCCCGAGCACCTCGTCCGCGAACGAGACCGCGGCCGCATCCTCCGCGTCGAGCGCGCGGTCGAAGCTGACCTCGATGACGTGCAGGAGGGATGCCTCGCCAGTCGTGCCAGCCAGCAGCAGGGTCGTCAGGCGCAACGCCGAGTCATCGGCCTCGTTGCCGGCGACCGGGACCAGGATGCGCTGGAAGGCGAGCAGCGGCGGCTTGTCGGGACGGCGACGAAACACCATCGTTCGTATCGTAAGCCGCTGGCGGGTTTCAGCGGCCCCAGCTGAGGCGATCGACGAGCCGCGGGGGCAGGCCGGCATCGGTCATCAGCCGTTGGGTCCGCGCGATGTCGTATTCCACTCGCCGGAACTCCGCGGTCGCTTCGCGATCGTCGAGGATTGCGTAGGCGCTGGCCGAGATCCCGTCGCGTGGCTGCCCGACACTCCCCGGGTTGATAAGCGCTCGCCGCGCGTCAAGGCGCATCGGCTCGCCGGGCTGCGCCGCGATGGCCAGCACCCGGCCGTCATCGGCGCGGAAGATCACCGGCAGGTGCGTATGGCCGAAGAGGCAGAGCCAGGTCTGGAAGTGAGCGAGGTTCGCGGCCGCCACCTCCGGGGAGGCGATGTACTCCCAGATCGGCTCGCGGGGCGAGCCGTGGACAGCGGTCAGGTCCCCGCTCACCCGCACCTCGGGGAGCGTGGCGAGGTAGGCGCGCGTGTTGGGGTCGAGCTGCGTCGCAGTCCACTCGATAGCGGTCCTGGCGTCAGGGTTGAACTCATTGGCGTCGACCATGCCGATGGCGGCCCCATCGTGGTTGCCGAGCACCGACCGTGCGCCCATCTCCTGCAGCGCCCGGACCACCTCGTTCGGCTGCGGACCGTAGCCCACGATGTCGCCCAGGACCCAGATCTCGTCGACCGACGGCATGTCGGCGCGCACGGCCTCGAGGGCAGCGAGATTGGAATGGATGTCCGACAGGACGGCGATCCGCATGGGCGGGTGGAGTATACCGACGGCTCCTGGTGCGCCTAGCCGAGCGGGCGCCGGCTGGGCGCCCTCGTCAGCTCAGTCCCAAGTCGCCGCGATGGACGGGGCCGAGAGGAGCGTCTGGAGGACAACGCAATAGCGCTCGGCCCGATCCTTCAACCGCTCGAAGCGCTCCGGTTCCACCTCACCGTCGCTCGTGAAGCGCAACCGGATCGCCTGGAAGCCGACCGGTACCCCGGGCGTTCCCAGGGTGCCGCGCAGGTCAAGGTCACCCTCCACGGTGACAGAGATTCCCACCCCTTCGAGGCCCATGTTGGCCGCGACCATCTGTGCGGTGAGCTGCGCGCAGGCCGCGAGCGCACCGAGCAGAAGATCTCCGGAGCATGCGGCGGCCCCAGGACCTCCGACCCCGGGGTGTGCCTCGGCGGCGTAGAGCGCCCGGCCGATGTCGACCGAGCAGCTCATGGCGCTCGTCCCAGTGGATCCGCTCGCGCGCAGCGTGATCCACGCCGCGCGCGGTTCCTCGCGGTACTGTTCCTTGATCGGTTGCTGGATCTCCCGAAGGGTCATGGCTCGAATCCATCCGGTGCGGTCATGATCGGGTGACAATACGCAGCGCGGGCCCCGGCGACGCACGGATGCTGCCGAGCAGCTCGGCTGTTCCGGCACTCGCCGCCAGGTCCGATGCACCAACAAAGACGTGGAGCGAGGCAGGATGAGCGGCGCGCCGAGAGGGACGGTCACGCTGATGTTCACGGACATCGAAGGCTCGACGCTCCTCCTGCGCGAGCTCGGTGACCGATACGAGACGGTGCTCGCCGATCATCGGCGCCTCCTCCGTGCCGCCTTTGCGGCGGAGCGGGGATCCGAGATCGACACCGCCGGCGACGGCTTCTTCTACGCGTTCCCGCGCGCTCGCGATGCGCTCGTCGCCGCCGTCAACGGGCAGCGCGAGCTCGCCGCCCACGAGTGGCCGACCTCCTTCAAGGTCCGGATGGGCCTCCACACCGGGGATCCGGTGAGCAGCGAAACCGGCTACGTGGGGATAGACGTCCACCGTGCGGCGCGGATCTGCGCGGCGGGCCATGGTGGCCAGATCGTTGTCTCGGCCACGACGCGCAACCTGGCGGGGGACGACCTGCCGGGCGAGATCGGCTTCGTCGACCTCGGGGAGCACCTCCTCAAGGACCTCCCCGCCCCGGAGCGCCTCTTCCAGGTGGTGGCTGCCGGCCTGACTCGCGAGTTCCCGCCGCTGCGCTCGCTCGATTCGCGGCCGAACAACCTTCCGCGACAGCTCACGACATTCGTCGGCCGCCAGAGAGAGATCGACGAGGCGAAACGGATCCTCGCCTCCTCTCCGCTCCTCACCCTTACCGGTCCCGGTGGTGTCGGAAAGACGCGCCTTGCGATCGAGATCGCCGGGGATCTGCTCGACGAGTTCCACGAGGGCATCTGGTTCGTCGATCTCGGCCCGCTCACCGATCCCGCCTTCGTCGTGCCGGCGATTGCCTCGGCACTCGGGGTCATGCCTGCGGCCGGGCAGCCGATCCTCGAGACGGTCACCGCACACCTCCGTGGGCGGCGCGTGCTGCTCATCATCGACAACTGCGAGCACCTCCTCGAGGTCTCCGCGGAAGCCGTGGACGCGCTCCTGCGCAGCACCAGCGAGCTGCGGGTCATCGCCACAAGCCGCGAGGGGCTCGCCATCGCAGGCGAGGCGGTCTTCCCGGTTCCGTCGCTGTCCGTGCCCGACCCGGCATCTACCGCGCCGGCCGACCTGCCCCACTTCGACGCCATCCGGCTGTTCGTCGAGCGAGCCATGTCGGCGGTGCCCGCGTTCCGGATCGCAGACCGCAACGCCACGGCGATCGCCCAGATCTGCCGTCGCCTGGACGGCGTCCCGCTCGCGATCGAGCTCGCCGCGGCGCGTGTCCGGGCCCTGCCGGTCGAGCAGATCGCGGCCCGGCTCGACGATCGCTTCCGGCTCCTGACCGGATCGAGCCGCGCGATGGTCCCGCGGCACCAGACCCTGCGGCAGACGATCGACTGGAGCCACGACCTGCTCGCCGATGACGAGCGCGCGGTCTTCAGACGGCTCGCCGTATTCGTCGGCGGCTGCTCGCTCGAGGCCGCTGAGGCCGTCTGCTCCGGAGAGACAATCGATTCGGGTGAAGTCCTGGACCTTCTGGCACGCCTCGTCGACAAGTCGCTGGTGGTCGCCGAGACGGAAGGGACGGAGGCGCGCTATCGGCAGCTCGAGACGATTCGCCAGTACGCGCGCGATCGCCTTCTCGAGGCCGGAGAAGCTCGCGAAGCCCTGAAGCGCCACTTGGACTGGTACGTGGCGACGGTCGCCCGCGCCGAGCCCGAGTTCTTCCGCGGGGTCGAGTCGGCCTACTGGCTGGAGCGCCTCGACCGTGAGCACGACAACCTACGGGCGGCGCTGCAATGGAGCCTGGACGAGCCGGGGGAGGAGCGCGAGGGGCTGCGCCTGGCAGCCGGCCTGTGGCGGTTCTGGGAGATCCACGGCCACCTCCAGGAGGGTCGAGCCTGGCTCGAGAACTTCCTCGAGGCCACGAGCAGTGAGGTCTCTGCCCTCCGGGCGGATGCGTACACAGGGGCCGGAATCCTGGCATTCATGCTCGGCGATCAGCGGGGCGCCTCCGCGCTCCATGAGCGCAGCCTGGCGCTCCACCGCGAAGTTGGGGATCCGGATGGCATCGCGTTCGCCGCCAACAACCTCGGCAATGCGGCTGTCCTGTCCGGGGATTACGCGGCGGCCCGCACGCTCTACGAGACCGTTCTCGACTGGGCGCGGGAGCGTGGCGATCCGCGGGTCCTCGGCTTTGCGCTGGTGAACATGGCCGAGGCGGTCGCCCTGGACGGCGACAGCGACCAGGCTCGGGTGCCGTTCGACGAGGGGATCGCCGCCTTCCGCAAGGCGCAGGACCGCTGGGGCGAGGCATTCGCCCTCGACAGTTTCGGCGTCATCCTGGAACGAGCGGGACGGCACGAGGAGGCGGCCGACCTCCACGACCAGGCGGTGACGATCTCGCGCGCCCTGGGCGACGACCGGGGCGTCGCGCGGGCGCTCGCCCACCTCGGTGATGTGGCCGCCCGAACGGGGAACCCTGGACGGGCCCAGGCGCTCTACGCGGAGAGCCTGTCCATCCGTCGAGCGCTCGGTGACCTGCCGGGCGTTGCCTCGGCGCTCGAGAAGCTCGCCTCGGTGGTTGGCTCGAATGACGCACGCGGCGCGGCCGTCCTGCTCGGCGCGGCCGAGCGCGTCCGGGACCTGATCAGGGCCCCTGTCCCGCGCGCGGTCCGTGAGGAGTACGAGAGCGTCGTCCGAACCGTGGAGGAGCTCCTCGGGAAGGCGCAGTTCGACGAGCTGTGGGCGGAAGGCCTCCGCCTCTCGACCGAGGACGCGCTGGCTAGGATCCTTCCCTGACCTCGGTGATCTCATCGGCCAGGAGGCCATGGGCCTCTTGGTGGACTGCCGTGCATGCGTCCGCACTTGGTGCCTCCGCGAGGCAGTACACCCTGCCGGTGGCCTCGTCGAACCAGTACCGCAGGTAGCTCACGCCGTGCTTGGCCTGCACCTCGAGATCTCGAGCGTGCGCGTCGGCCACGGCTTCGGCGGTCAGGCCCGGGACGTGCTGATGGGTATCGAGGTAAAGCGGCATCTGGGGCCTCATATCGGTGGCTTTGGGCGGCCAGGCCCAGGCAGAGGGCGGACCGATGGGGCTGGATTCTGGCGCGACTCGCAAAGGAGTGTCAATCCCGGCGGCGACAGCCGAGCCATTGCCTTCTTCTGCGGCGACGTGTCACGGCGGTCGCGCCGAGCACTAACCGAGCGGCCGTCGACCTGGCTCGCCGGCTCGCCGGGGGAAGCGGGTCGGAGTGGGCCGCAGCTTCGTGACCCGGACGAACGTGTGCCCGCCGAGCGACGGCGTGCCGGCCGGCACGATGCGCAGACCCCCGCCGCCGACCTCGCCAATGGCGGTTCGTCCGCGGCGGACCTCATCGTCGCCGGCGGTGAGCGGCCCCTTCCAGGCGATGAGCTCGCCCCCGATCCGCACGAACGGAAGCGCCAGCTCCGCCAGGACCGGGAGCGGTGCGCAGGCACGTGCCGTCACGAGGTCGGCACGCTCACGGTGGCCGGGATCGCGTCCGAGGTCCTCGGCGCGTCGGGCGGCGACCGCCACGTTGACGAGACCCAGCGCATCGGCGAAGGCTTGCAGCGCCCTCGCCTTGCGCGCCACCGAGTCGACGAGCAGCCAGTGGACGTCGGGTCGGGCGATGGCCAGCGGGATCGCGGGCACGCCCCCGCCGGAGCCGAGGTCGACCGCGGACGTTGGCCCGAGCTCGTCGAGGATGGGCAACGCGACCAGCGCGTCGAGAAGATGCTGGCGAGCCACCTCGGCGGGCCCCTCGATGCGGGTCAGGTTCACCCGCGTGTTCGCGTCGAGGAGGAGCGCGACATAGCGCTCGAGCCGATCGAGGACCGCTGTCGTGACGAGACCGGCGAGATCGCCGAGCGAGGCGAGCTCAGCCTCGAGGGCCAGGCGCGCGGCGCG
>JALYLB010000076.1 GCA_030774475.1 Chloroflexota bacterium
GCCATCTGGGCGCTCTTCACCTCCAGCCTGCGCGCGGCGTGGGGCCTCGGGCGCAGTGGCCGAAGCAAGATCGTGCCGTGGGGTGCGCTTGCGTTCGCCTCGCTGAGCGCCGTGGTGCAGAGCGCCATCAACGCCACCGCGGGTCCGCTCGCCGCGCGGGCCGGCCCCGGCGTGAACTTCGACAACTACATCTGGCAGGCCAGCGTCTTCATCTTCATCTTCCTGGCGGCCCAGGCCCCAGAGCTCCTCGGCGGGGACCAGCGGCACCGGGTGCTCGCGCTCTATTTCGCCCACGCGCTCGAGCGCCTCGACTATGCGATCGCCAAGTTGGCGGCGATGGTCGTCAGCGTGCTGGCGCTCTGCCTGGTGCCGCTGCTCATCCTGTTCCTCGGCCTCACCTTCGCATCCTCGGACCTCGTCGCCGGCTTCCGCGAGCATCTGGGCAGGGTGCCCGAGATCGTGGGCGTGTCGGCCATCTACGCCCTCATCTACGCGGCAGTGGGGATGGCGATCGCGGCGTTCACCCCGCGTCGCGCCTACGCCATCGGGGCGATCGTGGCGGTCTTCCTGGTCGGCACCGCGCTCCCCCCGCTTGTGCACCGCGCAGCAGCATCGGTCGGCGACTGGCCGGCACTGCTCGACGTGAACGCGATCGCCGAGGGGGTGCGCCACGCGCTCTTCGGCGGCCCGGCGAACGGCCCGGTGGCCAACGCCTCGATCCCCGACATCGGCTATTACGCCGCCTTTGCCGCCGTCGTGGTCATCGGCTACGGCATCTACCTGTGGCGCTACCAGCGGATCCAGGCGTGACCGCTGCACCCGCTCCGGAGGCGTCGGCTCCGCTGGCCGCGACTGCGGCCACCGACCGCGTCCCACCGCCGGTCGCGGTGGACAACGTCTCGCGCTGGTACGGCAACGTCGTGGCAGTCAACGAGGTCAGCTTCGATTTGGAGCCGGGGATCACCGGCCTGCTCGGGCCGAACGGAGCGGGCAAGAGGACGCTCCTGCACCTCATGGCCGGATTCCTGGCCCCTTCAGCCGGGAAGGTGACGGTTCACGGTCGGCCCGCCTTCGGCGACCCCAGCGTCTACCGCGACATCGGCCTGGTGCCTGAACGCGAGGCGTACTACCCATTTCTCTCCGGCCGCGAGTTCGTCGAGGCCAACGCCCAGCTGCAGGGCGTCGCCGATCCGGGGGCCGCGACAGCGAGGGCAATCGAGCAGGTCGACCTGGCTGACGCCCAGGACCGAGCGATGGGGACGTACTCGAAGGGCATGCGGCAGCGGGCCAAGGTCGCCGCGGCGCTCGTCCACGATCCGAAGATCCTGCTCCTCGACGAGCCGTTCAACGGGATGGATCCTCGGCAGCGGCTGCACACCATGGGGCTCCTCCGCGACCTCGCAGCGGCCGGCTGCACCATCCTCTTCTCGAGCCACATCCTCGAGGAGGTCGAGCGCGTCGCCGACCGCATCCTCGTGGTGATCGCCGGTCGACTTGCGGCGTCGGGGGACTTCCGCGCCATCCGCCGGCTGATGACCGACCGACCACACACCTTCACCCTCCGCTCCTCGAACGACCGGGCCCTGGCTGCCACGCTCATCGATGAGCCGGCGGTCACCGGCGTGACCCTCGACGATGGACTCCTCCTCGTCCGCGCCGCGGACTTCGGGGCGTTCAGCCGGGCGGTCGCAGGCCACGCGCAGCGGGCGGGCATCAGCGTGTTCGAGCTCCTCCCTACCGACGAGTCACTCGAGTCGGTGTTCAGCTACCTCGTGCGCGGGTGAGCGGGTGGTCGGGTGAGCAGGTGTTCGTGATGTGCCGCCAACGTGTCTGCGACGCGGTGGCAACTTCGCGGGTGGTCGCCCAGGCTCTCACTGCGCCCAGTGACCCCCGCCGGATGGGCCTCCTGGTTCTCACGCGCGGCAAGCAGTCCTCGTTCTGGCTCGCTGAGGCCTCATCCGCTGGGCGCGGGCCCGGTAGTGGGAACCGTGGCGACCACCGCCGGGGCAGCGACGGCCGCAGAGGGCTGGCAAGCGGCTCATGAACCTCGTCATCGCGCGGATCACCCTGCGCCAGCTCCTCAGCCGGCGACGAACGCTGCTCCTGCTGCTGCTGGGCGCGGTCGTCATCCTGGTCGCGTTCACCCGGCGTCTCTCGGGGGCGAGCGATGCGTCGGATACCCGCTTCACCGCGGACCTGCTCGCCAACCTGGGCGTGGCCACCCTGATGCCGCTCGTGGCGCTCATCTTCGGGTCTGGCACCATGGGCGCCGAGCTCGAGGAGGGGACCGCGGTCTACATCCTCGCCAAGCCGATCTCGCGCGTCACCGTGGTGGTCACCAAGCTGGGTATCGCTGTGGCCTGCAGCCTGCTCCTCACCTCCATCCCGATCCTGCTCGCCGGTCTGCTCTCCGGGGGCGAATCCGCGACGTCGCTGGCCATCGGCTTCGCCGTGGCGGCCGCCATCGGCTCGGCGGTCTACTGCACGATCTTCCTGGCCCTCAGCCTGGTGACCGGACGGGCCTTCATCTTCGGCCTCGCCTACGTCCTCGTCTGGGAGGGCTTCCTCGCGAGCCTCTTCCCCGGCACCCGGACCTTCTCGATCCGACAGCAGACGCTCGCGTTTGCCCAGGGCATCGCCAACCCCCCAGCGGACGTGTTCAAAGCAGACCTGGCGCTCGGCACGGCGGTGGTTGCGGCTGTGGCGATCGCCGCCCTGGCGCTGGTCATCGCTGTGCGCCGGCTGAGCCGGATCGAGATCGCCGGCGAGGTCGCATAAGGCGCTGCGTGGTCGCGGCCCGGTCAGCCGGCCGCCGCGACGACCGCGCTGCGCAGCTGGTCGAGCGAGAGCCCGCCGCTGTACAGGTGCCCGTTGATGAAGAGTGACGGCGTCCCGGGCAGGCTCAGGGCTTCGGCCGCGGCAAGGTCGGAGGCGACCGCGTTGGCCACCGCGGATGAGTCGAGGTCGTGTTGCCAACGCGTGACGTCGAGACCCAGCGAGGTTGCAACGTGGCTGACGTACGAGCGGGCCTGGTCGGCGGACAGGTTTTCCCACGCGGCCTGCGTGGCGAAGAGCTGGTCGTGCATCGGCCAGAACTTGCCCTGCAACGCGGCTGCCTCGGCCGCGTGCGCGGTGAGCGCCGCATTCGCGTGCTGCGGCAATGGGAAGCTGCGAAAGACGAGCGTGATACGCCTCTCGTTCACGAGCGTCTGGAGCTCGGGCGCGACCGCGGCACACGCCGGGCACTGGTAGTCCGCGAACTCGACCACGGTGACCGGTCCGGACCCGGTGCGAGGCGCGGTCGACGGAGCCAGGATGGAGGCGGCAACCGCTGACGGCTGCGGAGATGGAGTCCCGAGAGTGGTGACGGCGCCGCCGGTGAGCAGGCCCGCGACCAGCAGCCCCATCGCTCCAGCGCTCAGCAGCCCGTTGCGTCGCAGCCGACCGCGCTCGCCCGCGAGCTCCCGGGCAGCCTGGCGCTGTGCGCGCCGCGTCAAGTCCCTGGCAGGTCGGTCGTCGCCTGGCGTTTGTCGCAGGCCGATGAGCGCGGCGATGCCGAGCGTCAGGCTGGCGCCGGCCTGGGCCAGGCACCAGGTGCAGAAGGCATGGATGACGAACGCCTCGAGGCCGGTCAGCACCGCCGAGACGGCGATCCCCGCTACGCCGAGCCCAGCCAGGACCAGCCGTGGCGCGACCCCGAACAGCGGAGCCGGGTCGAGGGTGCGCCAGGCAACCGACGCCGCGACCAGGTAGAAACCGACGCCGAAGACTGGCATCGGGATGCCCATTGGGTAGGCGTATGCGCTCAGCCGCACCGTGTCGCAGCCCGTGCCGGTGACACAGATGCCAGCCTGGCCGCCCAGGTACTCGACGAGCAGGTAGGCCGATACGCCAATACCGACAATGGCAGCGACTAGCGCCACCTGGCGCCATCCGCCTCGGATGTGCATTGGTCGAGGATCGGACCCGATTCTGAAAGCCGCAACCCCCGTTGAAGCCGCGGTCAGCGAGCCCGGATTCGGATCCGCGTTCCCGTGGTAGCGCCCAGGCGGGCAGCCGCATTGCCGCGATTGTCGGCGAGGGCCAGGTGCCCACCGGAGTCTACGTAGACGAGAGGCGCACCATCCTCGACGTCGCCAAAGGTCGCGACGAAGGTGCTTTCGAGGACTTGCATCCCCGCAGCCGCATCGGGGAGCTCGATCGCCAGGCCCAACGGTCGGCGGTTCCTCCCCACCAGCTGGACGAGGTCGGCCTCGGAGCCGGCAAGCCGCAGGTTGCCGAAACTGTCGACATAGATGACCTCCGTCTCCAGCCATCCATCGCGGACGAGCGCCCGGCGCACCGGTGGCTGCACCAGCTCTGCTGCCTCCAGCACCGGACCCACCTCCGCCAGCTGCGCCGTTCGGGCAGCAAGACGGGCTGCCACGGGAGCGAACACGTCGCGTCCATGGAACGTGCTGCTGACGGTCGGCCCCCAGAGCTCCGGATTGGCGAGCTCACGCGCCTCCACCACGCCACCGAGCGCATCGGCGCCTGCCACGAGCAGGCCGTTGTCGGGGCCGACGAGCAGGTCACCGCGCCCCGCCTGCAGCGCGATCGGCCGGCGCTGCGTCCCGACCCCCGGATCGACGATGGCGAGGTGCACGCCGACGGGCATGAACGGCAGCGCCGACGCCAGGATGAAGGCGCCATCGGCGATCGAATACTTCGGCACCGTGTGCGCGATGTCGACGATTTGGGCATCGGGACAGAGGGAGAGCATCACGCCGTGGCAGATGGCTGCAGCGCCGTCGAGCCCGAAGTCGGAGAGGAAGGTGACGACGGGCGGATGGCCGGTGGACATGCCGGCATCCTACGTCCGCCCACGGGTCGGCATCGGCTGGGATATCGTTCGAGGAATGGAGGTCGTCACGTCGTGAGCCGAGGAATGCGCGGCGGGCGCTCCGCCGGGGCCGCCGACGCCGCGATGCCGGAGGTGGATGAGGCGACGCCCGCGGACGAGCTGCGGATCGTGGACAACCCGGTCGAGCGCCGGTACGAGGCCCTGGTCGGTGATCAGCTGGCTGGTATGGCCGAATATCGGCGAGCTGGAAACCGCGTCATCTTCACCCATACCGAAACCGACCCCGACTTCGCGGGCAAGGGCGTTGCGAGCCGCCTGGCGAGAGGTGCGCTCGACGACGTTCGCGCCCGGGGGCTGGTCTTCACGCCCAAGTGCCCGTTCATCGCGGCTTATGTCCAGCGACATCCGGCCTACCAGGACCTGCTCGTCAGCGTCGAGGATCTCCGCCGCAACCGCGACCGCCACAGCTGAGTCGTCGCCGGGCGGCCGAGAGTATGATTGGCCGAGGTCGCTGACGCCTTGCGCGGCCTGACCGCATGACGGGGATCCCACGCAGATCCTCTTGGATCGGCCTCCCCGGGGCAAGGCCCCCACGGATCGAGCTCCTCATGAATCGCCTTTCGGCCGATGGCGGCGACCCCGCCCTTGGCTCCCAGCGGTCGTTGCGCATCGGGCTGGTGTCCGGGCCGATGGTCGCCATTCCGCCACCGGCCTACGCCGGCACCGAGCGGGTCGTGGCGGTCCTGGTCGATGAGCTGGCTCGCCGCGGCCATCACGTGACCCTGATCGGGCCGGCCGACTCCAAGGTCGACTGCGAGCTGGTGCCGACGATCGACCAGGCCCTGTGGAGCTCCGGCATCAGCGGCGACGCGACGCCGTACATCGAGGTCACGATCGAGCGGGCCTGGAGCGTCGCGCATCGGTTCGACGTCATTCACTCCCACCTTGACACCCTGAGCTTCTCGTTTGCTCGCCACAGCCCGGCGCCGGTTCTGCATACCCTTCATGGCCGCCTGGACATGCCCGGGGTGCCGGAGCTGCTCGACGAGTTCCGAGACATCCCGCTGGTGGCCATCAGCGAGAGCCAGCGCCGATGGTGGCCAAAGAACAACTGGGTCGCGATGGTGCACCACGGCCTGCCACTGCAGAACGCACCGTTCTCGGAGCGGGCGGGCGAATACCTCGCCTTCGTCGGCCGGATCACGACCGAAAAGGGGGTCGAGGCGGCCATCGAGCTGGCTCGCTCCGTTCGGATACCGCTCCGGATGGCGGCCAAAGTCCACGAGCCCGACGAGAAGCGCCTCTTCGCCGAGGTCGTCGCGCCGGCGGTCGCGGACGGGACCGTCATCTTCGAGGGCGAGCTGGCAACCGGCGAACGGGACAAGCTCCTCGCCGGAGCCCTGGCGACGGTGCTGCTCGGAGCCTGGCCCGAGCCCTTTGGCCTGGTGGCCATCGAATCGATGGCGACCGGCACACCGGTCATCGCGCGCCGAGCGGGCGCCCTCCCAGAGATCGTCGACCATGGGTTGACGGGCTTCCTGGTCGACGACCTGCATGAGGCGCGGTTCGCAGTTCGCGGGGTCGCGACCCTTGATCGCGCGGCGGTGCGGCGCACGGTGCTCGACCGCTTCAGCGTCAGCCGGATGGTAGACGAGTACGAAGCGGTGTACCGCGCAATGGCGGCCGGCGCGACCCGCACGCCTCCCCCACGTTCGACGCAGCGTCCCACCGAGCCGATGCCGATCGAGAGTCCCGGAGTAACCGGCGGCTGATCCTCGCTGGCGGATCGTACGGAAGCGGTTCACGCGGTTCGCCAGTAGACTCCCGCACGTGACTCGCCGGCGGAACGTGGGGGTGGTTGTCCTCGGCCTGCTGCTCAGCTCTTGTGGCGCGACCGTCGTCACGCCTTCAACATCGGCGACCGCGAGCAGCGCGAGTCGGCAGCCCACGGCGACGCCGACCCTCGCGCCCACGCCCAAGCCGTCCCCAGCCCCGAGCGGTCCGCCGCTCGGGGGTATCTATGCGGCGACGGTGAGCGGAAGGATCAACCCATCACTGGCGGGCATTCCCGAGCGGGTCTACGTGCCCGACGAGATCTCCGGCGACGTGGTGGTCATCGATCCGTCGACCTTCCGCATCGTCCGCCGATTCAACGTCGGCCGCTATCCCGAGCACATCACGCCCGATTGGGACCTCAGCCGGCTGTACGTCAACAACATGCAGAGCAGCAGCCTGACGATCATCAACCCGCGCACGAGCCGGCCGAGCGGCACGATCCGGGTGCCGTTTCCCTACAACCTCTACTTCAGCGTCGACGGCAGCAAGGCGATCGTCGTCGACGACTTCCTGGGCCCAGGGGCGGTCCGGCGCAACGGCCTCTACTTCTACGACCGTCGCAGCTGGCACCTGCTGAAGTTCCTGGAGATTCCATCCCCGGGCGCGGACCACCTCGATTTCTCGGCCGATGGCAGCTACCTGATGGTCAGCTGCGAGTCGTCGGGGATGCTCGTCAAGGTCGATGTGGCGGGCATGAAGATCGCGGGCTACGTTCGGGTGGGTGGCCTGCCGCTGGACGTGCGACTGACACCCGATGGCAAGCTCTTCTACGTCGCCAACCAGGGAAGCAACGGCGTGTCGATCGTCAATCCGGTGGCCATGAAGGTCGTCGGCTTCATCCCCACCGGGAAGGGAGCCCACGGCCTCGCCATCAGCCGCGACACGACCGAGCTGTTCGTCACCAATCGCCTGGCGGGGAGCATCTCGGTCATTAACCTGGCGACGCGCAAGCTCACGACCTGGCGCGTCGGCGGAACGCCGGACATGATCGCGGAGTCGCCCGATGGCAGCCAGCTGTGGGTCTCGAACCGCTACAGCGGGACGGTTTCCGTGGTGAACGCCCGAACTGGCGCCGTCCTGGCCACGATCGCCACCGGATTCAACCCCCACGGCCTGACCTACTGGCCGCAGCCTGGACGCTTCAGCCTGGGCCACAACGGGATGATGCGGTGACCACACCCGAATCCGGCGCGTGAGTCCTGGGCGGCGCCCGGGGATCATCGCTGCGGCATGGCTGCTGACTGCCTGCAGCGCCAACGTGGTCACGCCATCGGTGTTGCAACCATCGGCTTCCTCGAGTGTCCTGGCGGGTTCGCCGGTCCCGAGCCCAACCCCAGGCCTCACTCCCACCGCCGGCGCAAGCCCGAGCAGCCCCGCGCCCGGTGGTGTCTATGGCGCCACTGTGAGCGGAGCGATCGACCCATCCCTGGCGGGCATTCCCGAGCGGGTCTACGTCCCCGACGAGATCTCCGGCGACGTGGTGGTCATCGATCCGGCGACCTTCCAAATCGTCCGCCGATTCAAGGTCGGCCGCTATCCCGAGCACATCACACCCGATTGGGACCTCAGCCGGCTGTACGTCAACAACATGAACAGCAGCTCGCTGACCGTCATCGACCCGCGCACGAGCCGGCCGAGCGGCACGATCCGGGTGCTGATCCCCTATGACGTGTACTTCACGCTGGACGGGGCGAAGGCGGTGGTGGTCAACGACCTGATCTCGCCACAGAACATCAAGCGCAACGGCCTCGCCTTCTACGACCGTCACACCTGGCACCTTCTCAAGTTCGTGCAGGTTCCCTTTCCGGGAGCCGATGACCTGGACATGTCCGCCGATGGCAGCTACCTCATGGTCAGCTGCGAGTACAGCGGGCGGATCGTCAAAGTGGACACGCGGAGCATGCGGGTCGTTGGGTCCGTTGCCGTGGGCAGTCTCCCGCGTGACGTGCGCCTGGCACCAGATGGCCGGGTCTTCTTCGTGGCCAACGAGGGGCTGAATGTCGTCCAGGTGGTGGATCCCATCGGCCTCAAGGTGGTGATGTCCATCCCAACCGGCGCCGGCCCGCACGGATTGGAATTCAGTCGGGACGCGACGCGGCTGTACGTGAACAACCGGACGGCCGGGACCATCACGGTCATCGACGTCGCCACATTGCGCGTGATCACCACCTGGCGGATCGGAGGCTCACCTGACGAGATGGTGCTGTCGCCCGATGGCGGCCAGCTCTGGATCTCGAACCGCCGCAACGGCGGAGTCTCCGTCGTCGACACCCGCAATGGCAAGGTGCTCGCAACCATCGCCACCGGCAACGCGCCCCACGGCCTGACCTACTGGCCGCAGCCCGGGACCATGAGCGTCGGGCAGAACGGCAACATGCGCTGAGGCGCTGGAATCTAGCGTGTGGGCGAAGCGCGTGCCGAGAAGAATTCGGCCAGGTCGTTCGCGGCGCATGAGTTGCCGAGACAGCCGAGGTTCCAGGCATCCTCGATGGTCCGCAGCAGCGAGTAGTGGTCGTGGCGAACATCCGATCGGAAGCCCGGCTTCACCCCCGGAGTGATCACCAGCGCTGCAACGCGGTTCGGACCCTTCTCACGCCCCTCGTCCCACACGATGAAGAGCGCCCCGTTGTCCTTCCATAGCGCCGAGCCCGTGATCCGGGGCACGAACGA
>JALYLB010000077.1 GCA_030774475.1 Chloroflexota bacterium
GCTCGAACTCCTCGTAGTAGCCCTCGGCTGCGGATCCGCCGCTGTCGTGGCGCTCGCGCTCCTCGAAGGCACGCTCGATCTGCGCCGCGAAGTGAAGCGCGTCGCTGCGGTCGACGAGACCGCGGACGAGAAGGCAGCCGTCGCGGAGGATCCCGGCACGTAGCAGCCCGGCCGTGAGTTGGGCGGGAGCGATGTCCGGCAACCCATCGGCCTCGGGGAGGCGGTCGATGTCGGGGGAAGGGTGCTCGGGGTCGGGGCCGTCCTCGTCGATGAGGCGGATCCCCGCCAGGTGACGGAGGCGCAGCAGCCGCCGCTCGGACTCGCGGTCGCGGTTCGCCCGGTTGGCCTCAGTGAGCGTGTCGATCTCCGCGAAGAGCTCCTCGGTGCTTCCCGAGAACTCCGCTCCGATGTCCGGCTGCCTGGCTTCGGTCTCGCTCGCCCTCACGAGACGGGAAACGTAGCACGGGCAAACTGGAGGCGACGGTCGAGGAGTAAACGAGCCGGCGACGATTATCGTCTCGCCCATGGCCCTGTCCGTGAAGCCGTCACCGTGAGCGCTCCGACCGTCATCGTCAGCGGGACGATCGCCGCGACACCATGGCAGGGAGGCGCCACCTGGGCCGTGCTGCAGTACCTGCTCGGCCTGCGCCGGCTGGGCTGCGGCGTGTACTTCATGGAGCCGATCGACCCCCCCGGGGCGCTTTCATCCGACGCTGCGCGGTACTGCGAGGAGGTCATGGGGCGCTTTGGCCTCGAAGGCCGGTGGGCCCTGATTCCTCCGCATGGGGCCGACACCGTCGGCATGTCGCGCGAGCAGCTTCGAGCAGCCGCCCACGAGGCCGATCTGCTGTTGAACGTTTCGGGGATGCTCTCCGACCCGGACGTCCTCGATCACGTCCCGGTGCGCGCCTACCTCGACCTCGATCCCGCCTTTACCCAGCTCTGGCACGCGGCCGAGGGCGTCGACATGCGCCTCGACGCCCACACCCACTTCGTCACCACCGCTGACGCGATTGGCCGGCCCGGCTGCCCGATCCCGACCTGCGGTCGCGACTGGCTGCCCACGCTGCCGCCGGTCGTGCTCGAGGAGTGGCCGGTCGCGACCCGGCTCGATCACCGCGCCGCGACGACGGTCGGCCACTGGCGCAGCTACGGCTCGGTCCACCACGAGGGCGTCCACTACGGCCAGAAGGCTCACTCGCTTCGGCCGCTGATCGACCTGCCCCGTCGCGCCCCGGCCCGCTTCGCGCTGGCGCTTGCCATCCACCCCGACGAGACCGATGACCTCGCGGCCCTGAGGGAGAACGGATGGACCCTGCTCGACCCGGCGACGGTGGCGGCGACCCCGGACGACTATCGGCGCTTCGTGCAGGGCTCGTGGGCAGAGTTCGGCCTGACCAAATTGGGATACGTCGTGTCGGGATCCGGCTGGTTCAGCGATCGCAGCGCCTGTTATCTGGCTTCGGGACGCCCGGTGATCGCCCAGGACACCGGGTTCGGTCGCCGCCTCCCGACCGGCGCCGGCCTGTTCGCCTTCTCCAACGCCGAGGACGTGGTTGCCGCCATCGAGGAACTGGAGGGCGACTACGAGCGCCATCGCGCCGCCGCCCGACAGGTGGCCGTGGAACACCTGCAGTCCGATCGCGTGCTCGGCGAGCTGCTGGAACGGCTATGCCCGTGACCGAAGCCCCCTCCGATGAGCAGCTGATCGACCTGCTGCGCGAGGACGGTGGCAGGCGCGAAGTGCGCCGGCTCTCGCGGCGGCCTTACCGCTATGCGACCAGCGCGCCGCTCGAAGAGCTCCAGGTCGAGATGGACGACGGAGCAATGAAGGCGCTGATCTTCAAGGACCTCTCCCGCGAGCGGCTCCTCGGCGACGCCCGGGCGACGAAGCCGGAGTTCCTGCACGAGCCGTGCCGGGAGCTGGAGGCATATCGCCGCATCCTCGCCCCGGCGGGGATCGGGCCTCGCTGCGTCGCCGCGGTCGCCGATTCGGATCCACCGCGCCACTGGCTCCTGCTGGAGAAGGTGCCGGGCGTGGAGCTGTGGCAGGTCGGTGAGCTGTCGGTGTGGGAGGAAGTGGCGAGGTGGCTGGGCGGGTTCCACGCCCGCTTCGCGGAGCGGCTCGACGAGCTGCGGGCCGCAAACCCGTACCTGCTGGAGCTCTCAGACCCGTGGTTTCGGTCCTGGTGCGAGCGTGCCCGGGCGGCGCTCGACCGCTCGACCGATCGGCGGGCGTCCGTGCTGCGGCGTGCGCTGGACCGCTATGAGGAGGTGATCGTCTCGCTTTCGATGCCGCCGCGAATGTTCGTCCACGGTGAGCTGTACCCCTCGAACGTGCTTGTTGTGCGCGACGAGCGGCCTTTGCGCGTCTGTCCCGTCGACTGGGAGATGGCCGCGATCGGACCCGCCGCGATCGACCTCGCCGCCCTGGTCGGGGGTTGGGGCGAGCCGGAGCGACGGCGTCTGGTCGCGGCCTATCTCA
>JALYLB010000078.1 GCA_030774475.1 Chloroflexota bacterium
TGGACGCCGACTTCGCGCGTTTCCACTCGGCGAGGCTAACACCGGTTATCATGCCGCCCGATGTTGGCCCGAGCGCGGGCGTTGCCCAGGGGGCGCGCCATACTCATCGGTTTGGCCGTCATAGCCGTCCTGGCCGTGGCGGTCGTCTGGTGGCAGGCGTCGAAGGGAGCGCCCACCACGGCCGCGGCGACATCGCCCACGGCCTCGCCCACGTTGAGCCCCACCCCAACTGCATCGCCATCCCCGACGCCGACCCCCGCGCCCACTCCCAACCCATTCGCCTCGCGGCGGCTGACGCTGCTCGTCCTGGGGACTGACTCGAACGCCATTCGCCTGCGCCGCAGCGGCCGGCTCACCGACTCGATCATCGTGCTCAGCGTGAACGCCGCCCACACCCAGGTCTCGATGATCAGCTTCCCGCGCGACATCGTGGATATCCCGCTCGGCAACGGCCTGCTGTGGCGATCCAAGATCAACGGCATCTCCTACTACCGCGGCGAGCCCGCCATGAAGAAGGCGATCTCCGCGACGCTCAAGCAGCCGATCGACTACTACATCGAGGTCAACATGCCCGATTTCGGGGCGCTGGTGAACGCCATCGGTGGCGTCGACATCAGGGTTCCCAAGGCGATCTACGATCCGTCCGTCGGGCTCTCGATTCGCGCCGGCCTGCACCACATGAACGGAAACCTTGCGCTCACCTACGCCCGCAGCCGCCACACGACAAGCGACTGGGACCGGGCTGCGCGCCAGCAGCTGCTGCTGGCGGCGATCATCCGCAAGCTCGTCGGCCCCAGGACCAAGGTCGACTTCCCGGCGCTGCTTCGCTCGCTCAAGTCGCTGAAGACCGACATGCCGCTCACCAGCTTCGTGGGTTTCGTCCAGGTCGCCCGCACGGCGGCCGCCGCGAAAATCGTGGGCAAGGTCCTCTCGCCGCCGCAGTTCTCGTTCTTCTCCGGGATCGAGGCGGGGACGGGGCGCGGCTACATCGAGGAGCCGAACCTCAAGGCGATCCGGGCCTACGCCGCCAAGGCCATGGCGAACTGACGACCGACGGCCGCCCGCCCCTCACGGGGTGGCGTACGAGTGCTGGCCGACGAAGAGGAGCCCCGCGCCGAGCCAGGTGAACAGCACGCCTGCGAAGCCGAGCACCAGGAGCCAGGGGGCCGCGGCACCCCAACGGTCCCGCCGGCCGGCGAGGTGGAGCTCGGCGGCGTAGACCAGCCAGGTGGCCGCCGCGGCCAGCTCCTTTGGATCGTTGTTCCAGTACGAGCGCCATGCGAGGTTGGCCCAGACCGAACCAAGGGCGATGGCGGCGGTCAGCAGCGGAAACGCGACGAGCACCGCGAGGTGTGCGGCACGGCGTGCTACCGCCGCCGGCGGTAGTCCCGGAATCGCGTCGCCGGTGCCTCGCTGTGCAAGCTCGACCAGCGCTGCGAGGAATGCCATGCCGCCAACGCCGTACGACGCGATGGCCGCTCCCACGTGGACTGTCAGCAGCACCGGCTGCTGGAGCGCTGGCTGAAGGGGATGCAGCTCGTTGGGGATCGCCAGGCCGTACGCTACGAGCACCCCGGCCAGCAGCGCGGCCGGCCCTGCCAGCCCGCGAATCGCGCCAACCCTCGCAATGAACAGGTAGGCGCCAAGGACCGCCGTCGCGAACGCGATTGCCGTCTCGCTCAGGCTAGCCCATGGCGCCCGTCCCGTGACCACTGCGAGGCTCGTCAGCGACCCCGCGAGGAGCAGAAAGGCCCCCGCGACGAGGACGTTCGGGATCCGCGACAGAAGGTCCTCCGGCGTCAGCTGTGCCCCGCCCGCGGGGCCCTCGAAGGCGGGCGTCAGCGCCAGGCGGCGCGCGAGCGCCGCGAGCGCCACCGCGGCGGCGGCGGTGAGCATGGTCAGCGCGAGGATGGCGAGCGCAAGGGAGGCGGTCATGGTTCAGTCCCGGCGGCGGCTGTTGCCCGGACGGCAGGCCCGGCTAGTCGTCGACTGAGACGCGCGCCAGGGTGTCGTGTGTTCCGCAGTGGAAGCAGCTGGGGTCCGCGGCCCGGATGGTGGTCCCGCAGTTTGCGCAGTCGACGAGCAGGTCACCCTCGCAGCGCGGGCAGAATTGGGCGCCGGCGGGGTAGGCGAGATGATCGGTTGGGCAGTACGGGATGCCGCGCGCGAAGCCCGACGTTGAAGGGCTCGCAGCGGGAGCCGGCAGCATCGGGACGGCTCCGGCGGGTTGGGTTTCGGCGGGGACGCCCACCTGGGTCGCCCGCAGGTAGCCGACCACCAGGTACAGCAGGTAGAGGCCGACGATCCCGACCAACAGGTACGGAAAGACGGTCGCGAAGGCCGATCCCGAGCTGTGGCCGACCCACTCGATGAAGCCCTTGATGTCCATGCCGCGGGCGATTCTAACGCACGTCGCTTGGTACACTCCGCCAAACGCTTACCGACCAGAGGAGCATGTCGCGACCCAGGCTTGACCGTCGTACGCCGCTCACCGAGCTCCACGTTCACCTCGGGGCAGCCGTGACCCCGGCGATCATGTGGGGCATCGCGCATGCTCAGGGAATCCGCCTCCCGACGAAGGACTACTGGGCCTTCCGCAACCTGATTACCGCGCGCCGGCGGCGCTCGTTCCAGGCGTACCTGGACCTCTTCCACTGGACAGAGCTCATCCAGTCGAGCCCGACGGCGGTCGAGCGATCGGTCTACGAGGTGATCGGCGGTGCGTACCGCAAGAACAACATCACCCGACTGGAGCTGCGCTTCAACCCGATGAAGCGCAATCGGGGAGGCGAGCAGGACCTCGACCACATCATCGCGGCCGCTGTGCGGGGCATGGACCGCGCCGTCCTGGAGTACCCACAGGTCCGTGCCGGCCTCATCTTCTGCCTCGACCGCGGCTTCTCGCGCGACCTCAACGAGATCATCGCCGCGAAGGCCGTTGCCTGGCGAGACCGCGGCGTGGTGGCGGTCGACATCGCCGGTCCGGAGGTCCCCGGCTTCCGCTTTGCCGATTACCGCGAGACGTTCGCGACCTGTCGCCGCGCCGGGCTGGGGGTGACGGTGCACGCCGGCGAGACGGGCGGCCCGGAAGAAGTCCGCGAGGCGGTCGAGGCGCTCGACCCCGAGCGCATCGGCCACGGCGTGAAAGCTGCGTACGACGCCAACGTGATGGCGCTCCTTCGCGAGCGCGGAATCGTCCTGGAGGTTTGTCCGTCGTCGAACCTGAACACCCGGGTTGTCCGTGACATCCCGGAGATGCGCCACATCATCCGGCGCCTCGTCGACCACGAGGTCAGCTTCGCGCTGTCGACCGATGGCCCCGAGATGCTGCGCTCCTACCTGCGAGACGAGATCGCGCTGCTCATGCGCAACGAGATCCTCTCGCTCGAGGAGGTGCAGCGCACGCTGGCGACCGCGAACCGGGCCAGCTTCGTCGACCCAGCGCCGCCGATCGAGCTCGGGCGAGAGCCCTTTGGGGCCGGCGAAGGGCGCGCCGTCATCGGCGTCGAGGTCGAGGTTTAGGCTGCTAGACTCGCCGCCGTGTCCTCGATCTGGCGGCCGGTCCGCGAGCGGAATCCCGCCCGCAGCCTGATGGTCGTGGTCGCCCACCCGGGCGACGAAGCGTTTGGATTCGGAGGGGCCATCGCACGGGCGGCGGCCCAGGGCGCGTACATCGTCTTGCTGTGTGCCACCCGCGGATACTTCGATTCGCGACTGGCCCGCAAGTCGCCGGCTCCGGGCGGCAAGAATCGCGACCCAAAGACCGACGCGATCGTGTGGCGCAACGTCGACACCATTCGCGAGGACGAGCTGCGGCGTAGCGTGGCGCTGCTCGGCGTGCGCGTGCTGCGCATGCTCGACTACGCCGAGGACGATCTGGGCTCGATCGACTTCGATGAGCTGGTGAGCCGCATCGTCGAGCCGATCCGGATGCATCGGCCGGAGGTGATCCTCAGCTTCGGGCCCGATGGCGTGACCGGCGATGCCGACCACACGGTCCTCTCCCGGGCTGTCACCGCGGCATTCGATGCCGCCGGTCAGCCGCTCTCGTACGAGGATGACATCGAAGAGGACCAGGTCGCCTGGCGCGCGGCGAAGCTCTACCAGCTCGTCGTCCCTGCCTCGCAGGTCGCCGCGTTGGCGGGCCACATCGATGGCTATGGAACACCCGACGGCCGCGAGACCCTGACCCTCGAGCTCGGCGAGCTTGCTGAGCTGAAGCTCGCCGCCATCGGGCGCCACGTGTCACAGACCGGGTCGGCGGGGCCGTTCCACGATTGGGACAGCGCGCGGCGAGACGCGTACCTGGCTCGCGAGTCGTACCGGCTGGCGCGCAGCAACCTGCCAATCCCGGTGGGAACGGCGCGGCCCCAGGAATCTGACCTGTTCGACGGCCTGCCGTAGCTGGTGGATTTCCGGACGCGGTCGGAACTGCCCCTCGACTCGGCCGGCGGCCGCATCGCTATTGGGTCATGGTCGATAGTCCCGCCCGACGGGTGGCGAGCCGCGAGGGAGCCTGACGAGATGCGGCTCGATAGCTCGTCGGCACCCCCGGGGGATGAAGGTGCGCGCCTCCTCTACGCCCAGGCAGGACTGATGACCGATGCGCTCCTCCTTACTCCCAGCGAGGCGCGATTCGGCATCCCGATCGGTGCGATCGCCCTCGCGACAGCCGCGCCCTCGCCCGCCAGCATCGACGAGCTGATGACGGCAGGCCTAGGGTTGGCTGCTGACCGTGGGCTGAACATCCGCGTTGTCTCACGGCGGTGGACGGAGGTTGTCGGCTACCCGGCGCTCGAGCTGGAGGCGAGGATCGAGATCGGTCGGGCGCGGCTCAACTGGGCGATGCGAACTGCTATTCGCGCCGGCGGCATGACTCCGATCAATGTCCGGCTGCATCTCTTCGATCGCCAGGGCGTGCGTCACCTCGCTGCCGCGATCGCCACGCATCGGGCATTTCGGACGATCTACGAGGCCGCCGGGCAGACGGTTGGGTCGAGTGAGTGGCCGGCGTGAGTTCTGGCGAGGATTGGGAGGGGCTCGACCTCATTTCGTGGCTGGGCGACCTCAATCGCGAGCTGCTCGCGCGGGTCGACCTCGCAACCCCGGACGCCTTCCGCGACTCGCGCGTCACCGCGGAGGTCGTGGCCGCAGGCTGGCTCGGGTCGCCGGGCGCCAGCGACGATGAGATCCGAGACGTCGGGGCTGGCCTGGGCACCGCCCTCCCACCCGGCTACCGCAGCTTCCTCCAAGCCTCCGACGGGTTCTTGCTACCTGGGCTGATCGTTCCGCGGCTTCGGTCCGCGGGCGAGTTGCGATGGCTCCGGGACGAGGACCCGGAAACGGTCGCGACCTGGGCCGAATACGCGGAGCCTGGATCGGTTGAGTCCGAGCTCGATGGGTGCCTGCAGATCAGCGACCGCGAGCTCGTCGGCACCGCGGTCTACCTGCTCAACCCCGCGCGGCGCCATGGCGAAGAGTGGGAGGCCGTGCACCTTGCTCATTGGTCCCCGGGTGCCGAGAGCTTTCCATCGTTCCGCCAGCTGCTGGTCGAGGAGCGTCGACGATTCGCTGGACACCTAGGGACAACAAGAGTTGTGCGTCGCGGCGGGCCACTCTGCTAGGCTCAAACCATCCCATCATCGGCACGACGGAAGGAACCGAGAACCGCGCATGCTCGAGATGCTCACCGACGAGAACATCATGACCGCCCTGGGGAAGGTCAAGGACCCGGAGATCGGGCGCGACCTCGTCTCACTCGGGATGGTGAAGAAGATCGAGATTACCGGGCCGCACGTCGCCCTGACCGTTGAGCTCACGACGCCGGCTTGCCCGCTGAAGGCCAAGATCGAGGACGAGATCGTCGCCGGTCTCCAGGTCCTCGGCGCCGAAACCGTGAAGGTCGACTGGGCAAGCAACGTCAAGCGCTCCTTCGGTGGACCGGCCGCCGATCTCATCCCCGGGGTGAAGAACACCATCGCTGTCGCGTCGGGCAAGGGCGGCGTGGGCAAGACGACGGTGGCGGTCAACCTCGCCGTCAGCCTCGCCCGTGATGGCGCGCGCGTGGGCCTCCTCGATGCGGACATCACCGGGCCCAACGTGCCGCTGATGATGGGGACGACCGGCGCGCACGTCACCGGTGCCAGCGGTCGGGTGAACCCGGTCGTGAGCCACGGCGTGTCGATGATGAGCATCCAGTACTTCCTGACCGGCGATGCGCCGGTGATCTGGCGCGGGCCACTCATCCACTCTGCGATCCAGCAGTTCCTGCGCGACGTGGAGTGGGGAGAGCTCGACTACCTGGTCGTCGACCTGCCGCCCGGCACGGGAGACGCGGCACTCTCCATCAGCCAGCTGATCCCGCTCACCGGGGCTGTCATCGTGACGACCCCCCAGGAGGTCTCCCTGACCGATGCCCGCAAGGCGATCGCCATGTTCAACAAGGTCAACGTGCGGGTCCTGGGCGTCGTCGAGAACATGAGCGGCTTCATCTGCCCCAACTGCGGCGAGGAGCACGACATCTTCGGTTCCGGTGGCGGCGAGCGGATCGCGCGCGAGCTGGAGCTCGATGTGCTGGGCCGCATCCCCCTCGAGCCAGGAGTGCGAGCCGGCGGTGATGGGGGCGTGCCGATCACGTCCTCGCAGCATCCCGACGCGGACGCCTCGCACGCCGGACAGGCGCTGCGCGAGGTGGCACGCACGGTCGCGGGTCGGGTGAGCGTGCTGGCTGCGCCGTTTGCGATGGCTGGAGTCAACTAGGCCGATCTGCCTGCGTGGAGCTGATGGCCCCGGCGGAGGACGCCTTGGCCGGCTGACGCAACGGCCTGCGGCGCCCTTCGCCGAGGCCCGCTTCTCTGACCCGCTGGCGGATCGGCCGAGAGGCCGGCAGAGGGTCTCCAAAGCCTCCTCCTTCGACCCGTGGTGCAATCGGACTGGCACGTTGGCCGGACGAAAGGCCCAGCCGGGTACGGCATCGCTGAAGGGCCTTGCGGCCATAGAATCGCCCGCATGAGGATCGCGGTCATCGGGGACGTCCATGCCAACCTTCCGGCGCTGCGGGCGGTGCTCGGCGACATCGCCGCCATCGGCTGCGACGCCATTTGGTGCGTCGGAGACTTGGTCGGGCGCGGACCGCACCCCAACGAGGTCGTCGAGGAGGTTCGCCGGCTGGAGATTCCCACCGTCCAGGGCAACTGGGACGAGGCGGTCGGGATGGAGCGCGAGCAGTCGGGGAGCCTGTGGACCTCGACCGCCGCCGAGGAGACCGGGCACGCCTCGCTCGACTGGACGGTGCGGGTGATGGACGAGGACCACCGAGCGTGGCTCCGGCAGCTCCCGGCCACCCTCCGCACCGCGGTCGACGGCCGCAGCATCCTCCTCTTCCATGGGACGCCGCTGAAGCGCAACGAGTACCTGTGGACCGACCGCCCGTCCCGCGCATTCGCCCGGATCGCGTCCGACGAGGGCGATGACCTGTTCTGCTACGGGCACACCCACGAGACGAACCACAAGCTGGTCGGCCAGGCCCACTTCGTTGCCTGCGGCTCAGTGGGCTGCGGCGCGCATGCCCGCGCCCGATATGCCGTCATCTACCTGGGCCAGCCTGACCTGGCCGTCGGCTTTCGAGCGGTGGACTACGACTCGACCGGCGTGGCCACCGACCTGGCCCGCGCCGGCTTGCCGATCGAGCTGCTCAGCGTGCCCCCAGTGCCGCACCCGCTCGAAGTGGAGGACCCAGCTCAAGAGTCCGCGTGACTGCGCCGCTCAGGCAGTCTTTGATTCCCGCTCGTATGGCTGGCCATCGGCCGCCGGGGCAAGTGACCTGCCAACCACGCCCGCCAGCACGATGATCGTCACGAGGTAGGGGAGCGCGCCGAAGAACTGCTCGGGAACGGCGTTCAGGACGTTCCCCAGGTCCCCGGTCGGCGGGCTCTGGCGGATCGCTGTCCCCAGGGCGTCAGCGACGCCGAACAGGAGCGCCGCCCCAAACGCTCCCACCGGGGTCCACCTGCCAAAGATGAGTGCAGCCAGCGCGATGAAGCCGCGCCCGTTGGTCATGCCCGGCTCGAACGAGTTGCCGTAGTCGATCGTGAACCAGGCTCCCGCCAGGCCGGCGAGGAGCCCACCGAGCAGCACGTTCCGGTAACGCAGCCGGATGACGTCGATGCCCAGCGTCTCGGCCGCGCGCGGGTGCTCGCCAACCGCGCGGGTCCGCAGGCCCCAGCGCGACCGGAAGAGGAGCACCTGCAGGATGATCACCAGGACGAGCATGAGGAGCGTCGTCGGCCCCTGCTCAAGGAAGGTCGAGATTAGCCACCCTAGGATGGGGATCCCAGTCACGCCGGCGGGAAAGGCGAGGGTGGCGAAGTTGCCAGCGGAGAGCGGCGGGTGCTGGCTGACGAGGAGGCTCAGATAGGCGGTGGCGCCGAGCGCGACGATGTTCACGATCGTGCCCGAGATGATCTGGTCGGCGCGTACCGTGATCGATAGGTAGGCGTGGACCGCCGAAACGAGGACGCCGGTGATCAGTGCGGCCACCAATCCGATGAGCAGCGGGCCGGTGATGCCAAGAGGACCGCCCCCGGTCGGTGGAATGCCGCCCTGGGCCACCGCAGCCACGAACTGTGCGGAGAAGGCGGCCGCGATCATCATCCCCTCGATCCCGATGTTTACCACCCCGCTGCGCTCGTTCATGAAGCCGCACAAGGCACCCAGGGCGATGGGCGTGGAGAGGGTCACGATCAGGGCCGAGTTGTTGACCATCACTTGCACGAGGTAGCCGACGAACTGCAGCAGGACGCCCAGCAGCGGGATGTGAAGGATCGCGTCCATCGGCCTACGGCCCCGTCTGCCCGCCGTACGAGCGGGTCACCGTCTGGAGCTCGGACACCTCGGCGCTCTCGGCGCGGATGCGGAAGATCTGTCGCACGAGCAGCTCGGCGGTGAGGAAGAAGAGGATGACGCCCTGGAGCACGTCCACCATCTGTACCGGGATGCCCGCCTGGACCTGCATCAGACCCGACCCGGCGCGCATGGCACCCAGCAGCAATCCGGCGAACAAGATCCCCACCGGATGAGCTCGCCCGAGCAGGGCGACCGTGATCCCGTCGAAACCGACGTTCGTCGAATAGGCGGCGGGCATATAGCCGTAGTCGGGGAGCCGCAAGATCTCTCCGGCCCCTGCCAGGCCGGCGAGGAGCCCGCAGACGGTCATGGTCAGGACGACGAGCGTCCTGGCGCGCATGCCCGCGTAGCGTGCGGCGTCTGGGTTCGCGCCGACGGTGCGGATCTCGAAACCCACCGTGCTCCGGTAGAGGAGCCACCAGACGATGGGCACCGCGATGAAGCCAAAGAGCAGGCCGACGTGTCCGTTGTCGCCCAGGATCACGACGAGGGCGGCGTTACCCACGTCCGGTGATCGCGCGAACGACGCCCCGGTCGCCCGCAGCGGTCCGGTGATCAGGTACGAGATGATCTGGATCGCGACGTAGTTGAGCATGATGGTAGTGACGACTTCATGCGCCCCGGTAAATGCCTTGAGGAAGCCGGGGATGAAGCCGTACGTGGCGCCCGCGACCATGCCAGCCCCAACTGCCGCCGGGACGGCGATGAAGGCCGGCGCAGTCGAGAGGCTGGCGCCGACGGCAGCGGCTGCCACTCCGCCGATGAGGAACTGGCCCTGCCCGCCGATGTTGAAGAGGCCCGCCTTGAAGCCGATGCCGACTGCCAACCCGGCAAGGATCAGCGGAGTGGCACTCACCAGGGTCTGCACGATGGCGTCGAACGAGCCGAAGGCACCCTGCAGCAACGACCAGTAGGCCGATAGCGGCAGGCTTGGGTCCAGGCTGCCGTTCAGGGTCACCAGTGGGGAGGAGAGGATCATGATGATCCCGGCGGTGATCAGGGCGAGCAGGATGCTCAGAGCCGGCAGGGTTATCACCGCTCGCACGCGCCGGAAAGTCATCCCGCCTGGTCCTCGTCGGCCAGCATCGGCTGACGGGCGCCCTCTCCTCGAGCGCGGCCGCCGGTCGCCATCAGGAGGCCGACCTCCTCGCGGGTCGCCGTCCGACCGTCGAGCACATCCACGATCCTGCCGCGATACATGACCCCGATCCGATCCGACAGCTCGAGGACCTCGTCGAGCTCCGCGGAGACGAGCAGGATGGCGGTGCCCGCGTTGCGCTTGGCGATCGCCTGGCGGTGAATGAACTCGATCGAGCCGACATCCAGGCCGCGGGTGGGCTGGTCGAGGACGAGCAGGACGACATCCCGATCGAACTCTCGCCCCACGATGACCTTCTGCTGGTTGCCGCCCGACAGGGTGCTGGCTCGCACCGTCGCCGACGGTGTCCGCACGTCGAATTCCGCGATCACCTCGTCAGCGTGTCGGCGGATCGCCTCGTCCTTGCGGACGAGGCCGCTGGAGTACGGCGGGTGGTAGTAGTCGGTGAGGACCGCGTTGTCGGTGAGTGGGAAGGAGAGCACGAGCCCGTAGCGCTGCCGATCGGCGGGCACGAAGCCCACGCCTAGGGCGTGCATCTCGCGACTTCCGGCACTGGTGACGTTCCGGCCGGCCAGATGCACGCTGCCGGCCGAAGGCTTGCGGAGCCCTATGAGTGACTCCACCAGCTCGTCCTGTCCGTTGCCAGCCACCCCCGCGATCCCGAAGATCTCGCCGGCGCGTACTTCGAGGCTGACTCCGTGGACGACTTCGTGCCCGCGATCGTCCTTGGCCTGCAGCCCCTCGATGGTCAGGGTCGGGGTGGTGGGGTGGCTCTCGCCGCGATCGACGGTCAGCTGCACCTCGCGCCCGACCATGAGCTCCGCGAGATCGTCCTCATTTGTCTCGGACGGGAGACGCTGACCAACCACCTTCCCACGCCGGATGACCGTGATCCGGTCCGCGATCTCGACGACCTCGTACAGCTTGTGGCTGATGAAAATGATGCTGGTCCCCTCCGCCGTCAGGCGGCGGAGGACGGTGAAGATCTCGGTCGTCTCCTGCGGAGTGAGGACCGCCGTCGGCTCGTCGAGGACGAGGACATCGGCGTTGCGGTAGAGCGCCTTGAGAATCTCGACCCGCTGCTGCCAACCCACGGAGAGGCTCCCGACCCGCATGTCGGGATCGATCTCCGCGCCGAAGAACCGTCCGAGCTCGCGTATGCGGGTGTGCGCCGCCTTGCGGTCGAGGAAGATGGGGTTCGCCATTGGCTCCTCGCCGAGGAGGATGTTTTCGGCCACGGTCAGCACCGGCACCAGCATGAAATGCTGGTGGACCATGCTGATCCCCTGGGCGATCGCGTCGGAGGGGGAACGGATGGTGACGTCCTTGCCCTGGAGGCGGATAGTGCCCTCGTCGGGCGTCGCCAGGCCGTAGAGGATGTTCATGAGCGTCGTCTTGCCGGCGCCGTTCTCGCCCAGCAGGGCATGGATCTCGCCCCGCTGCACCTCGAGGTCGACGTGGTCGTTGGCCAGCACCCCTGGATAGCGCTTGGTGATGCCGCGCATCTCCAGCGCCAGGGGCCGCTCTGTCGGCTTCGCTTCGCTCATGTTGCTCGTGTCGCCGGAAGTCGCGAAAGGGCCGGCCCAGTAGGGGCC
>JALYLB010000079.1 GCA_030774475.1 Chloroflexota bacterium
GTGACGAGGTACCAGTGCCCGAGCAGCATCGCCGCGTTCACCGACCCCAGGGCCAGCGCGACGAGCAACAGTTGGACGGCGAACAGGCCGGGGCTCGCCGTCCCGCCGCCCAGGGCCAGCACCACCAGGGCGGCCAGGCCGATGAGCCCGGTCACCACCGCCAGCCAGGCCCGCGGCCAGCTGGCGATCGAAGCGACCAGGTAGAGGAGCGTGCCGCCGGCGAAGAGCCAGACGAGCGGACGGCGAAGGTCGGTGGTCGTCGCGGCCGCCGCGTCGCCGGGCAGGTTGAGCTCGGAGACGAGAAGGATGAGCGCACCCAGGATGGCGAAGCCGGCCATGAAGAGCCGATAGCCCCTCGTCGTGCCGCCCAGGAGCTCAGTCACGCCGACGACCAGCAGCGAGCCGGCGCTCAGCGCCGTCCAGAAGATCCAGTTGACGAAGGGGAGCGCCTCGATTGACACCGGCCGCGAGGATAGCCGATTCGGCTCCTCCGATGCCTATCGGGCCAAGGTCCCGGTCAGGCCGATCTCGACCCATCCGTCGACGCTGACCCGCACCGGGAACGTCTCCACCGGCTCGGTCGCGGGCGGGCTGACCGCGGCACCGGAACGAACGTCGAAACAGGCCTGGTGCCAGGCGCACACCAGCACACCGTCGCGAGGATCGAACCCGGCCTCCGAGAGCGGGAAGTCCTGGTGGCTGCAGTTGTTTGCCGTCGCGAAGAACTCGCCGTGATGGCGCACCAGCACCACCGGGGTGCCGTCGAGTGCCACCGGCAGCAGCTCACCATCGCGGAGCTGGTCGGCGGGCAGGATGCGGGCGTAGCGCGTGGTCTCGATCATGGACGCTGGGGCGCGAGCCCGACCCGGCGGCTCCTGCCTACTGCGGGCGGACGAAGGCGAGCAGGCGCAGCTCGGTCATGTCCTCGATCGACCAGCGCAGCCCCTCGCGGCCGAGACCGGAGTCCTTGACGCCGCCGTAGGGCATTGGGTCGATCCGCCAGGTCGGCACGTCGTTGACGATCACGCCGCCGACCTCGAGCTCGTCGTGCGCCCGCAGGGTCCGCTCCAGGTCGTTGGTGAAAACACCGCATTGGAGGCCGAAGCGACTGTCGTTGAGCTCGCGCAGCGCGGCCGCGTAGTCAGGCACTCGGAAAAGGTTGACGACCGGCGCGAAGACCTCCTCGCCGCAGACACGTGCGTCCTTGGGCACGTCCGCGAGGACCGTCGGCGGGTAGTTCAGCCCGTCCGGCTCCCCGCCAACGAGGGCCCGGGCACCGTCGGCGAGCGCCTCTTGCACCCAGGCATGGGTCCGGGTGACGGCCTTGCTGTCGACCATCGGTCCGAGGTCGGTGGTGGGGTCGAGCGGATCGCCGACCTTCACCGTCAGCACCTTCTCGACGAAGCGGCGCTCGAACTCGGCGTAGATCGACTCGACCACGTAGATGCGTTGGACCGAGATGCAGACCTGGCCGGCATACGCAAACGCGCCGTACGCCAGGCGGTTGACCGCCCAGTCGAGGTCAGCCGTCTCGTCCACGATCGCCCCGGCATTGCCCCCCAGCTCCAGGACGACCTTCTTCTTGCCGGCCTCGGCCTTCATCTGCCAGCCGACCGATGGCGATCCGGTGAAGGTCAGCAGCTTGAATCGGTCGTCGCTGACCATTCGGTCGCCGGTCGGGCGATCCATGGGCAGGATGCTGACCGCGCCGGAAGGCAGGTTCGTCTCGGAGAGGTACCGCGCGATCCGGAGCATGACGAGCGGGTCCTTCGATGGCGGCTTGAGGACGATGCTGCAGCCCGCAGCGATGGCCGGGGCGACCTTGTGAGCCGCCAGGTTCAGCGGGAAGTTGAAGGGGCTGATCCCTGCCACCGGCCCGATCGGGTAGCGACGCCAGATGGCCGATCGCCCGCGGTTGGCGGCGTTCCAGTCGAGCGGCATCCACTCCCCGGTGATGCGCAGCGCCTCCTCCGCCGCGGTGCGGAAGGTAAGGGCGCCGCGCGCCACCTCCGCCCGCGCGTCGCGGATGGGCTTGCCGGATTCGCGCGTGAGCAGCTCCGCGAGCTCGTCGGCATCGGCCGTGATCCGCTCCGCCACGTGGGCCAGCGCGTCGCGGCGCTCGTAGCTGGCGAGGCGGCGCGTCGTCCCGAA
>JALYLB010000080.1 GCA_030774475.1 Chloroflexota bacterium
CCTCCGGGGACACAACGTTCTCGAACGAGGGCAGGTCGCATGATCGGATACTTGGTTCGCCGAGTCCTCGGCATGATCATCCTCCTGTTCCTTCTGAGCATCACCGTCTTCTTCCTCTTCAACCTGCTGCCGGGCGACCCTGCACGGCTCACCTGCGGGAAGGCCTGCACCCCCGTGGTGATCGAGCAGAACCGACATCGGCTCGGCCTGGACCAGCCACCCGTGACCCAGTACGTCAATTTCGTGACAGGGATCTTTGTCGGGCGCACCTTCTCCGCGGACTCGCCGCAGCCGATCAAGTGCAACGCTCCCTGTCTGGGCTACTCGTTCAACCAGCATGAGGAGGTGATGTCGCTGATCGCGCGAGCGGCGCCGGTCACCTTCTGGCTCGCCATCGGCGCGTTCATCATGTGGATCATTGCCGGGATCTCGTTGGGCATCGTCGCCGCGCTCAGCCGAGGGCGGTGGCCAGACCGGTTGATCATGACCATCTCGCTCATCGGCTACTCGCTGCCGTCGTTCTTCATCGGGCTCGTCCTGATCTTCTTCGTCATCATCAAGTGGCAGCTTCTGCCGTTCCCCGCGTACGTCTCACCGTTCGATAATCCCGGTCAGTTCTTCCAGACCATGCTGCTGCCGTGGATAGTCCTCGCGACGCTGAACGCGGCGTTCTACATGCGTCTCACCCGGAACCAGGTGCTGGAGGTCCTCGGCGACGACTACGTGCGCACCGCCCGCGCGAAGGGCTTGCCCGAGCGCGTGGTCGTCGTGAAGCACGCCCTTCGGGCAGGGTTGACCCCGATCGTCACGGCGGCCGGCCTGGACCTCGCCTATCTCCTGGGCGGCGCGATCATCTCGGAGAACATCTTCAGCCTGCCCGGGCTCGGCGCGCTCGCGGTGAGCTCGATCACCGATTCGGACCTCCCGCTGATCACCGGCATCACCCTGCTGACGGCGACGATCATCATCGTGGCGAACCTGGTCGTCGACCTGCTCTACGCGGTGATCGACCCGCGAGTGCGTATCACGTGATCGACGATCAGATGATGCCCGCCACGGGCCCAGCCCAGCGGGCATTCCTCTCGGTGACCGATCTCGCGGTCGCCTTTCCCACCGAGGACGGCATCGTCCAGGCAGTGGACGGCGTCTCGTTCACCGTGGAGCGCGGCCGGACGCTCGCGATCGTGGGCGAGTCCGGGTCGGGCAAGAGCGTCACCGCGCAGGCGATCATGGGTCTCGTCAACCGCAAGGCCGCCAAGGTCTCGGGCGAGATCTGGCTCGACGGACAGGAGCTGATCGGCCTGCCCCAGGACGAGATCCAGGAGCTCATGGGCTCGCAGATCGCCATGATCTTCCAAGATCCGATGTCGAGCCTGCATCCGTTCTATCGGATCGGCGACCAGATCACCGAGGCGATTCGTGCTCATCGGCCGATCCAGCGCGCGCTGGCGCGCCGCGAGGCCCTCGAGATGCTGCACCACGTCGGGATCCCGGCGCCGGAGCGACGCATCGATGCCTACCCCCACCAGCTCTCGGGCGGGATGCGCCAACGCGTGATGATCGCCATGGCGCTCATCAACTCCCCCGCGTTGCTAATCGCGGACGAGCCGACCACCGCGCTCGATGTCACCGTCCAGGCCCAGATCCTCGAGCTGATCTCCCGCCTGCAGGCCGAGTTCGGGACGACGGTCATCCTCATCACCCACGACCTGGGCATCGTTGCCGACGTCGCCGACGACGTCGTGGTCATGTACGCCGGCCGCATCGTCGAGCTGGCCTCGACGGCGATCCTGTACGACCAGCCGGAGATGCCCTACACGCTGGGTCTCCTCTCGTCGGTCCCCCGCATGGACCGTGAGCTGCCCGAGCGGCTCGACCCCATTCGAGGCAACCCGCCGTCACCGATCAATCTCCCGAAGGGCTGCGTCTTCCAGCCCCGCTGCAACTACTGGCAGCGGGTCCCCGGCGAAGCCTGCCTGACCGTTCGCCCCGACCTGCTGGAGTCCGAGCCAGACCACCTCGTTCGCTGCCACCTCCCGACCGAGGAGCGCCAGCAGATCTCCAAGCAAGTGCTGCAGGTCGCGGCCGGAGGCCCGCAGTGACCAGCGCCACGCGAGAGATCCTGAACGTCACCGATCTGCACACCTACTTCCCCGTCAGGTCGCGCGGGATCATCCCGCGCACGATTGGGCAGGTGAAGGCGGTCGACGGGATCGACCTGAAGATCGCCGCCGGTGAGACCCTCGGGCTCGTGGGTGAGAGCGGGTCGGGCAAGACCACCGCTGCCAGGTCGATCCTGATGCTCGTCCGCCCCACCGGTGGCCGGATCGAGATCGATGGCCAGGATGTCACAGGCTGGTCGTCGCGAGCCCTGGTCCCGGTCCGGCGCAAGGCGCAGATGATCTTCCAGGATCCGTACAACGCCTTGAACCCGCGCCACACCGTCGGCGGCATCATCAGCGCCCCATTCAAGGTCCAGGGCGTGGAGCCCCCAGGCGGAATCAGGAAAGCGGTCCTGGAGATGATGGAGCGGGTCGGCCTCAACCCGGAGCACTACAACCGCTACCCGAATGAGTTCTCCGGCGGTCAACGCCAGCGGATCGGGATCGCGAGGGCGATCGCGCTCCGGCCCAAGCTGATCGTCTGCGACGAGCCGGTCTCGGCACTCGACGTCTCGATCCAGGCCCAGATCATCAACCTCCTTCGGGACCTCCAGCGCGAGTTCGGGATCGCCTACCTGTTCGTCGCCCACGACCTCTCGGTCGTCCGGCAGATCTCGCATCGCGTCGCGGTCATGTACCTCGGTCACATCGTCGAGACCGCACCGCGCGAGGTCCTCTATTCCAGACCGCTCCACCCCTACACGCATTCCCTGCTCTCTGCGGTGCCGATCCCAGATCCAAAGCGCCAGGCGCATCGCAAGTCGAGGATCGTGCTGCATGGCGACCTTCCGAGCCCCATCGACCCGCCGAGCGGCTGCGTCTTCAGGACTCGCTGCTTCCAGGCACAGGAGCGCTGCGCCATCGAGGTTCCGCCGCTCATCGAGCTCTCGCCCGGCCACAAGGTCGCCTGCCACTTCCCGATCGAGGCCAAGGACCTGCCGGCACGCGTGGAAGTGGGGGACATCGAAGCGAAGGAGGACGAGGAGCCCTCTCCACCGGTCGAGGGCGTCCATTTCGGCGAGCCCGGGCCGCCGCACGCCTGAGTCTTCGCGCCACCGGCGACACGCCATGCGTCTCGCCTGCTGAACCGACAGCGAGTTAGGCTTCCTGCGTGGAGTTTCGAGTCGCCCTCGTCCAGTTCGCCCCGCGTCTCGGTGAGCTCGATGCGAACCTCGAGCTCGTGGCCGGCAAGCTCGGTGAGGCGACCGCGCAGGGCGCGGACCTCGTCGTCTTTCCCGAGCTGGCGCTCACCGGCTACCTGCTTCAGGATCTCGTGCCCGATGTCGCGATGCGCGCCGACGACCCGCGCCTGGCCGCGCTGAGCGCAGCCGCGCCCGGCGTCATGGTCGTCATCGGCTTCGCAGAGGAGACGCGGGCCCATCGCTACTGCAACAGCGTGGCACTGCTGCGAGATGGCGAGCTCATCGGCTTCCACCGCAAGGTCTACCTGCCGACCTACGGCCTGTTCGACGAGGGCCGTTTCACGCGTCCCGGCCACCACATTCGGACCCTCCCGGTGGGGGACCCGATCCACCGCATCGGGCTGAGCGTCTGCGAGGACTTCTGGCACCCGTTTGTGCCGATGCTCCAGGTCCAGGACGGCGCCTCCCTGCTGGTCAACGTCGCTGCGGGACCGGCTCGCGCGCCCGGGAGCGCGGCGGGCACCGCGGCCATCGCGGGCTGGCACAAGATGCAGGAGACCTACGCGCTGCTGGGTACCGTGGCGGTCGCCTTCTGCAACCGGGTCGGGAATGAGGAGGGACTCACCTTCTGGGGTGGATCGCGGCTGCTGGGACCCGACGGCGCGGTCATCGTCGAGGCGCCGCTGTACGAGGAGGCGCTGGTCGTCGGCGTGCTCGAGACGGACGACCTGCGCATGCAGCGCTACAACCTCCCCCTCTTCGCCGATGAGCGCCTCGAGCTCGTGCGGCGCGAGATCGACCGGATCATCGCCGAGCGCGCGGAGATTACGGTGCCGCCGGACGAGGATCTCGACGGCGAACCAGCGCCCAGCCGCGAGGCCGAGCGAGAGCGCGCGTGACCCCCGCGCCCTCAGCCTCGGAGAAGCTGCCACCGCTGCCGGTCGTGGATCCCACGACCACCGCCGACGTCGTCGTCGCCTTCATCCGCTCGCAGATGGCCCAGACTGGCTTCGAGCGCCTCGTGATCGCGCTGTCGGGCGGGGTTGACTCGGCGACGGTCGCGTTCCTGGCCGCCCGCGCGATCGGGGCCGACAACCTGCTCGCGGTGCGCCTGCCGTATCGGTCCAGCTCTGCCGATTCGGAGGTCGACGCGCAGCGCGTGGTCGAGGCGCTTGGCTGCCGCACCGAGCGGGTCGAGATCACGCCCATGGTCGAGCCGATGCTCGCGCTCCTGCCCGAGCGCGACGGCGGCGAGCTCAATATCCGGCGCGGGAACGTGATGGCCCGCCAGCGAATGATCGTCCTCTACGACCGCTCCGTGGCGTTCGACGCGCTGGTGGTCGGGACGTCGAACAAGACCGAGGCCCTCCTGGGCTACGGGACCCTCTTCGGCGACATGGCGGCGGCGATCCAGCCCATCGGCGACCTGTACAAGTCCCAGCTGCGGGCCGTCGCCCAGCACCTGGGGGTCCCCGCCGAGATCATCGCCAAGCCGCCGTCGGCCGACCTATGGGTTGGTCAGACCGATGAGGACGAGCTGGGGCGCACCTACGACGCCCTGGACCGCGCACTCTTCGCGCTGGTCGACCGCCGCTGGAGCCTCGAGCGCTGCGTCGCGGCGGGGCTTGACCGCGACCTCGTCGAGTGGGTAGCCGGGCGGGTGGCCCGCACGGAGTTCAAGCGCCAGCTGCCGCCGGTGGCCAAGATCAGCCTGCGCACGCCCGGGATCGACCACCTCTATCCGCGGCGGCGTCCGGGATCGCGTCGCGGCTCGACCCCGTAGATCCGGCCGAGCCTCGGGTGATGAGGACGACGGTCGCCGGCGATGGTCGCCGGCGATGGTCGCCGGCGATGGTCCCTGCACATCTCACTCGCCACCCAGACCTGGCGATTCCGGTCGCCGAGGGTCCCACGGGACCGACGCTATGCCGATTTGGGCACACAGGGCATCCCATCTCCAAGGTCGGATGCCGCCAACGAGTACTCCCGCAACCCCACCTACCACGGACGCCGACCGTACGCGCCTGCGGCCGTAAGCGCCTGCTAACTGCTCAGTAAGCGCCCTCCTCGTACCCTCCCGCCGAGCGACCGACTCGCCCGGTGCGCTGTGAGCCCGAGCATCGGGCAGGAGGAGATCGGATGAACAAGGTGATGCTGGTTGGTCGGCTGACGCGGGACCCGGAGTTGCGGTCGCTGCCCAGCGGCAAGCCGCTCGCGACCTTCGTGGTCGCCACCAACGAGTACCGCGGCAACGGAGGCGAGCGGACCGAGTACCACAACGTCATCGCCTGGGACCGGCTGGCAGAGATCTGCGGCCAGTTCCTGTCGAAGGGCCAGCTCGTCGACATCGAGGGCCGGATCCAGACGCGTCAGTGGGATGACGACGCTGGAATTCGTCACTGGAAGACAGAGGTCGTGGCGGGCAGCCTCGAGATGCTCTCGGGACGCGGCAAGAAGGAATACGCCAAGGAGGTCCAGACGGCAGCCGAGGGTGGTGACGGGACCGAGATCGCGTCTCCGGCGAATGGGACGGGCGAGATCAACGAGGAAGAGCTCGCCGTCGCGATGTAGCGGCGACCGGAGGTCGACGGAGCGGCGGGGACCTACCGACCCGCTCCGTCGCAATGCCGCAGCAAGGGCGTGAGAGGCGAGGCCGGCTGCCACCAAGGCGTGATCGCCCGCGGGGGAGCCATGACACTGCATGACTTGGCAGTGCCAGGTGACGTGGCAGGTGACACGAGTCGTATCTCGGGTAGTGTGCGGATCTACGTTCCGGGGGCCGGGACGATTCTCCTCGCCGACGCGGGCCAGACGGTGCTGGACGAGACGACGGGGACGGTCTTAGGGCAGAGCGGGCAGCATCCCTTCGAGGCCTACTTCGGCCACGGCGACTTGTCCGCGCTCGAAGCCCTGTGCGGCGCTCTCGAGTAGCGAGGCACCTGCTCGGCTGCGACTTGCGCCTCCCCTCCAAACCATCGGCGGGGATGCCCTCGGCGTAATCCGAGTCATCGCGAGCGGGTCAGATTGGCACCCCAAAGGTCACGCGCGCGCCAATGTCGGGCAGCGGCATCGACTGTGCTTCCGCCTCGACCTCGTCGCGCTCTTTGCGCGACAGTCGCCGCCACGATTGGATCGTGAGCGCGGCGTCCGCACGCCGCCACGTCCCGACAATTTCGCCTGCCACCAGCACGGCGCCTGGCCAGACGCGCGGCGTCCAGAGCGCGGCACGGCCACCTGCCTCGGGCACGAGGAGCTCGCGGTCGGCTCCATGGAGAAGGAAGTACGGGTCGCCGCTCGGGAGAAGCCGGGCTGCATCCGTCGAGCCAGCCGGCTCGCGGAACGTTCGCTCGTCCTCGCTTAGGATCCACCCGTCGCCGATGGGCGTTCGCACCGGCGTGAGCGACGGACCGAGCTCATCGAACGTCACCCGGGCTCCCTTCATCGCGATGCCGGCCCACCGGGCAAACGCCGACGGCCGCGAGGGTCCGAAGACGCGGAGGTACCGGCGCGCGAGCTGCAGCCGCGCTGCGAGCGGGTCGACCTCGTGTGCGGGCACCGTCCAGACAGTCGGCAGACGCGCGCCGTCCCAACGGATGAGGACGGTGCCCGTCGCGGCGGCATACCGAAGCTGATTTGGGTGCACACCGAGGCCGCGCCCCGCCTCTCCGTAGCTCATCCTCCGGCCTCCGAGGAAGGCATGGAGGCGGGCAGCAAGGTCCTCTGCGCGGCGCCGTCCCTTGACGTCGTCCGGCAGCCTCCCGAGCGAAAAGGCCGTAAGGTCGAGCGCCGGCACGACGTACGCGGTGAACCGCGGTCCCCATAGCTGGACCAGCGATGGGTCCTCCCAGGTCGACGACTGAGTTCCCTCAACACGCGCATGGATCGATAGGAGTGCAGCGCGCGGCACGCTGTCCTGCAGGCCAGCCCAGGCCGCACGCCGGAGGGAGCGTGGGCCTGGCGCGAGGCGCTCGTCGAGCGCCTGGGTGCGGCGCCTGGACGCGAGGATCTGCGCACGGGTGAGGTCCAGCTGCCTCGTCACGTCAGCGTTCCGTAATGGCCGAGGCTCATTCCGAGCCGGGCGCAAAGATCGCCGAGCCATCCCAATTATCGAGATTCACGCCTCTCTCCCTCATGTTGCAGTAGCGAGACGGTAGCGGCTACCAACGGTCATTTCTACGTGTGAACGAAGCCCACCTTGTGCATGACGCAACTAACGGCCAAGAAGCGGATGAGGACGGCCATTACCAGGGTTTCGGTGGCCGGAAATCGCGTCAGACGCAAGGTTCGGCCAAACTCGAGCGGAATTCCGGGGCTTGGATGGCCATTAGTTGCGCGTGGTGCAACGCTCGCCCGCGGAACCGAGTCAAGGCTCGCCCGCGGAACCGAGTCAAGGCTCGCCCGCGGCACCGAGTCAAGGCTCGCCAGGCGCTCCGGCCCCCGAACTCGGGCCTCCCAGCTTCGCCCACCTATACTTGCGCCTCGTCGTCGGCCGGTGCGCAACCACGCACGCCGGCGCCACTGGAGACCTCCGCGCAAATGACCGACGACTATCCCTACAACGGTCGCCTGAGCCGCTGGGACGAGGTTGCCTCGGGGCTGGCCATCGTTGGCGTGCAGCCTGAGCAGGAGCCGTTTGCCTTCGAGCCAGGGCAGTACGCCACGCTTGGGCTGGCAAATGCGGAGGGGAAGCTCATTCAGCGCCCGATGTCGATCTCGTCATCGGCCGACGACCTGACCGAATACGAGTTCTTCATCCGCCTGGTCGAGGGTGGCGCCTTCACCACGCTGCTCTGGGAGCGCACGCTGGGCGACCCCATCAACATCAAGGGTCCCAAGGGCCGCTTCCTCCTCCAGGACGATGGCCGCGCCGCGCTCTTCGTCGCGTCCGGAACCGGGCTGGCGCCATTCATGAGCATGCTCGACACGCTCCGCGACCGCGGTCAGACGCGCGAGATCGTCCTGCTTCACGGCGTGAGCTACGAGCACGACCTGGCCTGGCGCGAGGAGCTCGAGCAGCTCGACGCGAGCGACTTCCAGTTCTGCTACGTGAGCACCCTGTCGCGCCCGCAGCAGTCTCCGGGCTGGCAGGGCCTCATCGGCCGCGTCGAGACGATCGTGGCCGACCAGCTCGATGCCTGCGACCTCACCCCGGAAGGCGCGACGCTCTACCTCTGCGGCAATCCGGAGATGATCGTGGCGGTCGACGAGATCGCCCAAGCACGGGGCTTTGACCCCGAGCAGGTGCGGAAGGAGCTCTACTGGCCCAAAGGTCGGAGCCACGGCGTGCCGGTCGGGTCGGGAGCGACCGTGGCGGATGACGAGGTGGAGGAGCCTGAGCCGTGAGCTCCAGGTTCTACGTGACCACGGCGATCTTCTATCCGAGCCCCGCGCCAGCGCTCCACTCCCTCTTCGAGGCGACGGGCGCCGACGTCCTGGCCCGCTACCACCGCCTGCTCGGCGACGAGACGCGATTCCTGACGGGGATGGACGAGCATTCGGCCCAGGTGGAGCCGTTGGCTCGCACCCACGGCAAGGATCCAAGGGAGCTCGTCGACGAGTGGGCCGCCAACTGGCGGCGCGCGTTCGACACGTTCGGGATCACCTACGACCGCTTCATCCGCACGACGGACCCGGACCACGTCCGCGCCTCGGTCGAGATGGTGAAGCGTGCCCAGGCGAACGGCGACATCTACAAGGGCGTCTACTCCGGCTGGTACTGCACCGGCGACAACGAGTTCCTGACCGATGCCCAGATCGTCGACGGCCATTGCCCGGACCACCCGACCCTCGAGCTCCTGTGGCTCGAGGAAGAGAACTACTTCTTCCGCCTCTCGGCCTACCAGGAGCGGCTCGAGCAGCTCTTCGCCGATAACCCGAGCTTTTGCGAGCCGGACCACTTCCGCAACGAGGTCCTCTCCTGGCTCCGCGAGGGGCTCCGTGACTTCTCGGTCAGCCGAGCGGGAGGAAAGTGGGGGATTCCCTTCCCCGGCGACCCAGCCCACCGGATCTACGTCTGGTTTGACGCGCTGACCAACTACGTCACCGGCGCTGGGTTCCCCGACGACATGACCGCGTTCGAGAAGTGGTGGCCGGCGGACGTGCACGTCATCGGCAAGAACATCACCCGCTTCCACTGCCTCTACTGGCCCGCGATGCTGATGAGCGCCGGCCTGCCGCTCCCGCGCCAGGTGTTCGCCCACGGCTTCATGCTCATGAAGGGCGAGAAGATGAGCAAGACGCGTGGCAATGTCCTCGATCCCGATCAGGCGCTGGGCCTCTTTGGCGTCGACGGCACGCGCTACCTCGTCCTCCGCGAGATCCCGTTCGACCGCGACGGCGACGTCACCGTGGACGGTCTCGTCCGCCGCTACAACGCGGATCTGGCCAACGACCTGGGGAACCTCGTCAACCGCACGGTGAGCATGAGCGCCCGGTATACCGATGGCGCCCTTCCCCCGGTCTCGACCGCCTCCGCATCGGCCGATGCCGAGCTGCGCGCCACTGCCGGGACCTCGGTCGCGAGCTACCACGCGGCCATGGGCCGGCTCCACTTCGACGAGGCGCTCGCCGCTCTCATGTCGCTGACACGAGCCGCCAACGGCTACGCAGAATCGCAGGCCCCTTGGGCCCTCAGCAAGGCGGGGGAGACCGAGCGCCTCGGGCAGGTGCTCGCGGTCATGGCGGAGGCCTGCCGCCTGCTCGGCCATCTGGTTGCGCCCTTCACCCCGGCGGCGGCCGAGCGCCTGGCGGCGCAGCTGGGCGCCCCGGTGCCCTACGACCACATGGGAGCAGGCGGTCCCGGGCTCGAGACGCTCCTTGAGTGGGGAGGGGGTCCGGAGCGGCTGCACACAGGGAAGGCAGAGCCCCTCTTCCCGCGGGCCGAGCTGCCCGAGCTCGAGGGCGTGCTCGACGAAGCGCCGTCGGAGAACCCGCTGCACGACGCCGCCTCGCCCGGGATCGCCACCTGACCCGGCGTCGGGCGCCTGATCGGCTGGCGGGGATCGTCGACTCGCACTGCCACCTCCAGCACGCCGCCTTCGACGCGGACCGAGAGGCGGTCATCGATCGGGCCCGGGAGGCCGGGCTCGTTCGCATCGTCGTCCCCGGGTGGGATGTGCCGTCGTCCGAGGCGGCACTCGAGCTCGCCGCTCGCCACCCTGACCTGCTCGTTCCCGCGGTCGGCCTCCATCCGCACGATGCCAAAGGCATCGACGAGGCGGGCTGGGCGCGTCTTGAGACGCTGGCTGCAGATCCCGCAGTGCGCGCCATCGGCGAGATCGGGCTCGACTTCTTCCGCAACCTCTCGCCGCCCGATGCGCAGCGCGACGCGCTCGCACGGCAGCTGGCGCTGGCGGCAGGCCTCGGCAGGCCGGTGCTCGTCCACGACCGGGAGGCCCATGAGGCGATCACCGAGGCTCTCCTCGCCTGGACAGCAGCCGACCCTGCCGCAGACGCCCCACGCGGGGTGCTGCACGCCTTCTCCGGCGATGCGGCGATGGCCGCACGCCTCTCGGCGGCGGGCTTCCTCATCTCGTTTGCGCTGCCGATCGCGTTCGGCTCGGCTGCGGGTCCCCGAGATGCCGCCGCTCACCTCGCCCCCGGCTCGATCCTGGTCGAGACCGACTCGCCTTACCTCGGACCTGACCGCGATCGGCGCAACGAGCCGACGACGGTGCTGCGCGTCGCAGCGGAGGTTGCCCGCCTGCGCGGGACGACCCCGGAGTCGGTGGCCTCATCAGCCGCCGCCGGCCTGCGACGCCTCCTGGACGGCCAGCTCCGGCCCGCATCGGGTGGCACGCCACTTGCGACGAGGGCTGTCATTCCGAGCTCTCCCAAATGAGGGTCCTAGGGTTATGTCGCAGGTCAACATCAACCAGCCATCGCCTCCCGAAGCCGGACCACCGGTGGCACCAGCCGACGGCTCCGGCATCGGCTTCATCGTGGGCATCCTGGTGGCGATCGTCGTCATCGTGCTGCTCGTGTGGCTGCTGCTGCTCCAGCCGAAGACCCCGAGCAACACGACGAACAACACCGGCAACAACGGGGGACAGACCACTCCTGGGCCCAGTGGAGCGCGACTCGTGGAGCTCGCCTGGATCGCCTAGCTTCACGCTGATCCGGAGGCCCGCGCGGTGCCCCGCGCGGGCTTCTGGCTGCCGTGCGATTTCCGGTTGACAACCGCCGATCGCTCCCTGTAACCTCATTAGCACTCTCTGCGGTTGAGTGCCAGCCACGGTCGCATCGGCCGGCCGGCGTCCCGCAGGGGATTGCAGACCCCGTCCCTATGGCACTGCGACGAATGTAGGAGGCACCACCCACCCATGGCGACCAAGGTCAAAGCAGCGACGCAGCTCAAGCCTCTCGGCGATCGGCTCGTCGTCCGGCCCACGCCCCGCGAGGAGATGACCAAGAGCGGCATCGTCCTGCCGGACACGGCCAAGGAGCGCCCGCAGGAGGGCACCGTCCTGGCTGTCGGCCCAGGCCGGATTCTCGACGACGGCACCCGCGAGGCGATCGACGTCTCCGAGGGCCAGAAGATCCTGTTCCAGAAGTACGCCGGGACCGAGTTCAAGCTGGATGACGAGGACCTCCTGATCCTCTCCCAGAAGGACGTCCTGGCCGTCATCGAATAGGCGCCGATACGCGGCGCGCGAAGCGCTCGACATCGGCTGATCAGACGATCGTTTAGGAGGAAGAATCCAGAAGTGGCGAAGCAGCTCCTGTTTGACGAGGAGGCGCGTCGCGCCCTGAAGCGCGGTGTTGACAAGATGGCCGATGCCGTCAAGGTCACGCTCGGGCCCAGAGGCCGGTACGCGATCCTCGACAAGAAATTCGGATCGCCGACGATGACCAACGACGGCGTCACCATTGCACGCGACATCGAGCTCGAGGACCCATACGAGAACATGGGCGCCCAGCTGCTCGAGGAGGTCGCGACCAAGACCAACGACGTGGCCGGCGACGGCACCACCACGTCGATCGTACTGGCCCAGGCGATCATCAATGAGGGCCTCAAGAACGTCACCGCCGGCGCCAACCCGATGGGCCTCAAGCGCGGCATCGAGCGCGGCGTCGCCGCTATCGTCGAGGAGATCAAGCGGCTATCGAAGCCGGTTGAGACGACAGAGGACATCGCGCACATCGCAGCCATCAGCGCCCGCGACACCGAGATCGGCGAGATGATCGCCGAGGTCATGGAGAAGGTTGGCAAGGACGGCGTCGTGACCGTCGAGGAGAGCCAGGGGCTCAAGCTCGACAAGGAATACGTCGAGGGGATGCAGCTCGACCGCGGCTACCTCTCCGCCTACATGGTCACCAGCAATGACGCCGGCCGAATGGAGGCGACACTCGACCAGCCGTTCGTCCTCGTCACCGACAAGAAGATCTCCGCCGTGGCCGACATCCTGCCGACGCTCGAGAAGACGGTGACGACCGGCAAGCCGCTGCTCATCATCGCCGAGGACGTCGAGGGTGAGGCACTCGCGACGCTCGTCGTGAACAAGCTGAAGGGGACACTGAGCGTCCTCGCCGTCAAGGCGCCCGGTTTCGGCGACCGTCGCAAGGCCATGCTCGAGGACATCGCGACCTTGACCGGGGCTCGGGTGATCTCCGAGGAGGTCGGCCGCAAGCTCGACAGCGTCCAGCTCGAGGATCTCGGGCAGGCTCGACGCGTGACCGCGACCAAGGACACCACCACCATCGTGGAGGGCAAGGGGTCCGAGTCGGCGATCAAGGCGCGGATCGGCCAGATCAAGCTCCAGATCGAGGACACCACCTCTGACTTCGACCGCGAGAAGCTCCAGGAGCGCCTGGCGAAGCTCTCCGGCGGCGTTGCCGTCCTGAAGGTCGGCGCCGCAACCGAGGTCGAGCTCAAGGAGAAGAAGCACCGGATCGAGGATGCCCTGTCCGCGGCCCGTGCCGGCGTCGAGGAAGGGATGGTCGCCGGCGGCGGCTCGGTCCTCGTCCACGCAGTGCCGGCACTCGACAAGGTCGAGGCGCTCGGCGACGAGGCGGTGGGCGTCAATATCCTGCGGCGTGCTCTCGAGGAGCCGCTCCGTCAGATCGCGGCGAATGCGGGCAAGGAGGGCTCCGTGGTGGTCGACGCGGTGCGGAAGCTCAAGCCCGGACACGGGTACGACGCCCAGAAGGGTGAGTACGCCGATCTGTTCGCGACCGGGATCATCGACCCGGCCAAGGTAACGCGCTCCGCACTGGAGAATGCCGCCTCGGTGGCAGCCCTGCTCCTGACGACCGAAACGATCATCACCGACCTTCCCGAGAAGGAGAAGGCGGGGATGCCGGGCATGCCGCCCGGTGGCATGGACTACTAGTCCCTCTCCCCCGAACCAGGAGACCCCGAGGCGTTTTCGCCTCGGGGTCTTTCGCTGTCAATGGCGCCGGACCTGAATAGTTGACGTGTTGTGGCAGGTTCAGCGGGTACGCTGTCGGCATAGCCGACAACGACGAGAAAGGACCGCAAAGAATGTACTTCGAGATCGTCCGAATGCTCACCGACGAACGTGAGCGCGAGGTCAGGAACCTGGTCCGGGTCCGTGGCCAACTCGACGCCGTTCGGCGCCATCGGCCGGTCGTCCTGGCTCCACGCCGGACGCCGCCGGCACGAGGCCGCTAGCAGCGGCCGTCGTCGCGAAACCGCGACTGGTCACTCACCCCATGGCGGGCCAGCGAGCCCCGGGCCAGCTCCACGATCTGGTCCCGCAGCTCGACTGGCTCGAGCACTTCTATCTCGCCTCCCATCCCAACCAGCCGTGACGCGACGTCCTCCGGCCACTCAACGCGCATCCGAAGGTGGGTCCAGCCATCGATGTCGTCGGGGGCCTCCAGGCGCTCAGCCTCTCCCACGGCGGACGCTCCCACCAGCGTCGAGAGGAGGGTCCTGGCACCCGGACGGACGCGGACGGTGACCGGCAGCCGCGGGATGTCCCGCTCATAGGCGGCGATCGACTCCGACCAGTAGTCGGCGAGATCGAACGACTCTGGTCGATCGAATCGCTCGTCGAGCAGCTCGGCCTGCTCCACCCGCGAGACCCGGTAGGTGCGTGGCTCGCCTTCGCGCATCGCGACGAGATACCAGACCCCACTCTTCAGCACGACGCCGAGCGGCTCCAGCAGGCGTTCGCTCGTTTGCGCATCACGGCGATAGGTGATACGCAGCCGGCGCTGGTTCCAGACGGCCTGGGCCACGAGCGACAGGTGCGGCGCCTCCTCGCCGGTACGGAACCAGCCGGGCGCGTCGAGGTGGAACCGTTCACGGATGCGGCCCGCACGCGCGCGGAGCTCGGTTGGCAGCGCGGCGAGCAGCTTGAGCTGCGCTGTCGCCAGCACCGTGCCGAGTCCCAGCTCCGCGGCCGGACCGGGAACGCCGGCCAGGAAGATCGAGCCGGCCTCGTCCGTGGTCATTCCCGTCAGCCGGGTCCGATACCCGTCGAGGAGCTGGTACCCGCCGGTGGGGCCGCGGTCGCCGTACAGGGGGACGCCAGCCGCCGCCAGCGAGTCGACGTCGCGGTAGATCGTCCGCAGCGAGACCTCCAGCTCCGCAGCCAGCGCCCGCGCCGTCATGCGGCCACGGGTCTGGAGGAGCAGGAGGATGGAGAGCAACCTGCTCGATCGCACCACGGCATGCTACCCCGTCAATCCTGCCAGCGGCTGTCAGGATCGCCGACGCCGGCGCGATTCCGCGCGCGCGACCGTGCGCTGGAGACGGTTGCATCCGCAGCTTGGCGGCGGCGCCTTGGCCCGGCGGTTCGCCGCGGCCGTGGTCGCTAGAATCGCCTGACCGATGTCCCCCAAGTCCGCCGCGGCGCACTCCCAGCACGCCCCGATCCGCAAAGCCCCTCCGGCCGGGAATGGACCCGCGCCCGCCGAGACGCCGGCCACGCCGGTCTCACCCTCTGACGCGAAGCTCAACGAACGGACGCGGGAGATCCTCGCTCGCCTCAACGAGCCGCAACAGGAGGCGGTCACCCACATCAAAGGCCCGCTCCTGATCCTGGCCGGGGCCGGATCCGGCAAGACCCGCGTCCTGGCCCATCGGGTCGCCTACCTGGTGGCCCTCGGGTTCAAGCCCTGGCAGATCGTGGCGGTGACCTTCACCAACAAGGCCGCGAACGAAATGCGCGAGCGGATCGCGGCGCTCATCGGCGACGCCGCCGCGCGTGAGGCGACCATCGGCACCTTCCACGCCATCTGCGCCCGCATCCTGCGCCGCGACGGCAACGCCATCGGCCTGTCGCGGAGCTTCACGATCTACGACCGTGCTGACCAGGTGGCACTGATCAAGCAGGTCCTGCGCAGCCTCGACCTCGACGAGAAGCGCTTCTCCCCGGGCGGAATGCTCGCCTGGATCGGCCAGCGCAAGGACGAGCTGGCCGATGTCGCGACCGCCCGACGGCAGGCCGCCAACTTCTATGACGAGACCGCCGCGCGCGTCTACGAGGGGTACCAGAATCAGCTCGCAGAGGACGATGCGGTCGACTTCGACGATCTCCTCCTGCGAGTCGTGCACCTCTTCGAGGAGCACGCGGATGTGCTGGCGAAGTACCAGAACCGATGGCAGCAGATCCTGGTCGACGAGTACCAGGACACCAACCGGGCGCAGTACCTCATCTGCCGTCACCTGGCCGCCAAGCATCACAACCTCGCGGTGGTGGGCGACGACGACCAGTCGATCTACTCCTGGCGCGGCGCCGACCTGCGCAACATCCTCGACTTCGAGGCGGACTACCCCGACGCGCACGTGGTCAAGCTCGAGCAGAACTACCGGTCGACCCAGACCATCCTCGACGCGGCGCACGCGGTCGTCTCCCGCAACTCGGGGCGCAAGGAGAAGAAGCTCTGGACGGACCGCGGCACCGGCACGAGCATCACCGTCTTCGACGCCTACAACGAGTACGAGGAGGCGGAGTTTGTCGCCCGCCAGGTCGAGCGGCTGACCGGCGGGGCCGCGGGCGGCTCGATGACGAGACTGCTCACCAGCCGAGCGGATGACGAGGATGGCGCGCTGAAGTACGGCGAGATCGCCGTCACCTACCGGATCAACGCCCAATCCCGGGTGCTGGAAGAGGCGTTCATGCGCTTCGGGATCCCGTACCAGCTCGTTGGGGGCACCCGCTTCTACGAACGCCGCGAGGTGAAGGACGCCCTGGCATACGTTCGGCTGGCCCGCAACTCAGCGGATCGGGTGGCCCTCGAGCGAATCGTGAACGTCCCGGCACGAGGCATTGGGGAGAAGACGATCGAGGAGCTGCGAGCCTCGGCTGAGTCGCACGGGACCACGCTGTGGGGCGCGGTCGAGGCCGCGAGCGAGAACGCGAACCTGGCGACCCGGGCGCGCAGTTCGCTCGCCGGATTCGTGACGCTCATGCGTCCCCTGATGGAGCTGGCGCGCTCCGAGCCTCCGAGTGCCGTCTTCGACGCGGCGCTCGACCGATCCGGCCTCAAGGAGGCGATCGACGACGGGACCGAGGAGGGCTCCGATCGATGGGCCAACGTCATGGAACTGCGCAACCACGCCGCCGAATTCGACGAGATCGCGCCACCCGAAGGGCTCGCCCGCTTCCTCGAAGAGGTCGCGCTCGTCTCCGACCAGGACACGCTCGAGGACCGACCGGACCGCGTGACGCTGATCACCCTGCACGCGGTCAAGGGGCTGGAGTTTCCGGTGGTCTTCATGGTGGGGCTCGAGGAAGGGCTCCTGCCTCACCGTCGTGCCCTCGAGGACGATCGCGAGCTCGAGGAGGAGCGGCGGCTTGCCTACGTGGGGATGACCCGGGCCAAGGACCGCCTCTACCTGCTGCACGCCCATCATCGCTCGACGTGGGGCGTGGGAGCGGTGGCCGAGGCCTCGCGGTTCCTCACCGAGCTCCCCGAGGAGCTGCTTGCGGCGCAGCGCGAGGACACCCCGTTCCGCCGTGGCGGTGGTGGATGGGGAGCTCGTCGCGGGAACGATGACGACGGCGGAGACTGGCTGCCGGGCGGCTACCGCGCCCCGCGCCGTGATCCCCGCAACGAGCCGCTGCGTCCCGTCAACCTGCCCGACCTCTCCGCCGCCGGGCCGCAGCCGTCCCGCGCCGGACGGGCGCTCGACCAGGCGCGCAACCGGATCGCCTCGACGAGCTATGCGGGGGCCGAGGTGGACCTCGGCAGGGGCGCCTTCAGCGCGGGAGCGGGAGTTGGACCTGCAGCGGGTGTCGGAACGCCGGGCGAGGCGACATCGGTCCCGGAAGGGGAGCTGGCCTGGAGGGCTGGTGACCACGTCCGCCACCGAAGGTTCGGCGAGGGGATCGTCGTCACCAGCCAGCTGGTGAAGGGTGACGAGGAGGTGACCGTCGCCTTCGTGGGACAGGGCGTCAAGCGGCTGATCGCGGCATACGCCGGCCTCGAACGTGACTGATCGGAGCAACGGATGACCAAGGCGGCCGAATCGGCGGAGCGCATCGCGGCCCTGGCTCACGAGCTGGAAGCCGCTCACGGCGCCTTCGCGCTCGTGCTTGGCTCGCTGACCCGAGACCAGCTGGCGGCGAGCCGGCTCGTTGGCGAGTGGGGGGTTCGGGAGATCATTGCGCACCTCGGCTACTGGGCGGGGAACGCCGCGGAAGCCATCCACCAGGCGGAGCTCGGTACGGCGGCGCAGTTCGGTGCCGACGAGCCGGATGTCGAGGCGCGCAACGCGGTCGTGGCGCGAGTCGCGCGCGACACGGAGCTCGCCACGGTCCGGGCTCGCGAGGAGGCGGCATTCAAGGCGCTCCTCGACCGGGTGCGGCGGGCCGACCCCGCCTGGCTCGACGAGACGACGGCAACCAGCGAGACGATCGGCTTCCTCGTCCGCGACGACGGAGCCGATCACTACCGCGACCACGCCGCCGACCTGCGGGCGGCCATCGGCGGGAGCGACGCCTCATGACCTTGCCGGAAGGGCGCCGACACGTCCTGCTCGAGGAGCTTGAGGCGGCGCGCGCCCGCTTCGTCGCGGCGGTGGCCGATGTCGAGCAGGAGCTCTTCACGGTCCCAGGGCTCATGGAGGCGTGGAGCGCTCGTGACCTCGTCGAGCATGTGGCCTTCTGGTCCGACCATGGCGCCGATGCGCTCGACCTTGCGACCTCCGGGCGGGGAGGCGACTTTGGCTACGACTCGTCCCAGACCGATGCCCTGAACGCGGTCACCCTCGCCCACGCGGCTACGCTGACCCAAGCTGACGTGCTGGAGCACGAGCAGGCCGCGTTCCGGCGGTTCCGCGACAGTCTCGCCGCGATCGACCCCGCGCTCCTCGACCTGGTGCTCGGGAATGGCGACGCCGTCGAAGCAGTCGTGCGCTATGACGGACCGGACCATTACGACGAGCACACCGAGCACATCCGAGCCTGGTTCGACGGTCAGAACCAGCCCGACGAGGATGACGCCTGACGGCACCGCGCCTGCCGCATTGGCCGCGTTCTCCGCAGGGCGCTGGTGTTGCCGGTGTTGGTCGCCCAGCCTGTCATTAGCGGGACTGAGCGACGCCAATGAGATCGGAGGCAACCCTCATCGGGAATAGATGTCCCGCAAGTGATGGCTGGCGACCGTGGCGACGGAGACACTCCGGTTAGTGGGATGCTGGACGACCCCGCAACCTCCGATACGGGTCGCGTCGCCTTCACGCCCGTAGAATCGGCACGGAATGGCTGAGCCGGCAAAGGATCCTGCTGAGCGGGCGACCGAGCTGCGGGCGGTCCTCGACGAGGCGAACTACAACTACTACGTCCTCGACGCGCCGACCATCGAGGACAAGGAGTTCGATCGGCTCCTGCGCGAGCTCCAGGAGCTCGAGGCCGACCATCCCGAGCTGGCCACGCCCGACTCGCCGACCCAGCGGGTGGGTGTTTCGCCACAGGCCGGTTTCGCCGAAGTGCGCCACGAGTATCCGATGCTCTCGCTGGGGAACAGCTTCGGCCACGACGAGCTGCGCGAGTTCGACGCTCGCGTTCGCCGTGGCCTGGGCCTCGGGCCGGACGACCCGCCGGTCCGCTACGTCTGCGAGCTGAAGATCGACGGGCTGGCCATCTCGCTCCGCTACGACGGGCGGAGCTTCGAGCGTGGAGCGACGCGCGGCGACGGTACGACCGGCGAGGACGTGACGGCCAACCTGCGGACGGTGCGCGCCATTCCGCTGCGCCTCCGCGCCGACCCGCCGGGGGATCGGCTGGAGGTGCGCGGCGAGGTGTACATGCCGCGCGGCGCGTTCGCGGAGCTGAACGAACAGCTCGAGCAGGTAGGCAAGCCCCTCTACGCCAACGCGCGGAACACCGCGGCGGGCACCGTCCGCCAGAAGGACCCGGCGGTCACCGGCAGCCGCAGGCTGTCGGTCTGGTGCTACCAGCTGGTGGGGGCCCACGGGCTCGACACCCACTGGGACTCGCTCGAGCTGGTAAAGGCGCTGGGCTTCCCGGTCAACCCCAACATCCGGCGGGTGCACGGCATCGACGACGTCATCGCCTACGTCGAGGAGTGGTCCGAGGCCCGCCACAACCTCGACTACGAGACCGATGGGATCGTCATCAAGGTTGACTCGATTCCGGAGCAGCAACGGCTCGGGTTCCTGTCCCGATCTCCTCGCTGGGCGACCGCCTACAAGTTCCCGGCCCAGCAGGTGACGACCAAGCTCGAGGCGATCGAGGCCTACGTGGGCCGGACCGGGGCCCTCACCCCGGTCGCGCACGTCACGCCCGTCCTCGTGGGAGGCACGACGGTCCGCAACGCGACCCTGCACAACATCGATGAGATCCGGCGCAAGGACCTGCGGGTCGGCGACACCGTGGTCCTGCAGCGAGCCGGCGACGTGATCCCCGAGGTGGTGGGCCCGGTCGTCGACGCCCGGGACGGCTCGGAGTGGGAATGGCAGATGCCGGAGCGGTGCCCGGTCTGCGACACGCCGGCCGAGCGCGAGGAAGGGGGCGTCGTCTGGCGCTGCCCGAACCCGTGGTGTCCGGCGCAACGGCTCGGCGGCCTGCTGCACTTCACCGGGCGTGGAGGAATGGACATCGAGGGGGCGGGGTACGCGGTGGTCGTGCAGCTCGTCGACCGGGAGCTCGTCCGCGAGCCGGCCGACTTCTTCGGGCTCCATGTCGAGGCGCTCGAGGGCCTGGACCGATTCGCCCGCAAGAGCGCGGAGAACCTGTTCGCCGCGATCCACGCAGCGCGCCGGCGCCCGCTGGCGCGGATTATCAGCTCACTCGGTATCCGCCACATCGGGGAGCAGACCGCGATCGACCTGGCTGCCTGGATCGCCCGCGAAACCCCGCGCGGGGATGACGAATCCGAGGAGGCGTGGACCGGCCGCGCCGTCCCTCGGCTCGAGGGTGCCACGGCCGAGGAGCTGACCGCGGTGCCCGGCATCGGGGGGATCGTGGCCGAGGCGATCGCCGCCTATTTCGCCAACGAGCACACTCGCGAGGTGCTGCGGCACCTCGCGGAGGCGGGGGTCGTCGCCGAAGCACCGGCTCCGGGTGCCACCGCGGAGGCGGCGGGCGCCATCGGTCCATTGGCCGGTAAGACGCTGGTGGTGACCGGCACGCTTCCCGGCTTCAGCCGGCAGGAGGCGGAGGAGGCGATCAGGGCCGCGGGCGGCCACCCCGCCGGGTCAGTGAGCGCCAAGACGAGCTACCTCGTAGCGGGCGAGAAGGCCGGCAGCAAGCTCACGACCGCCGAGAAGCTCGGCGTGCCGGTGCTCGACGAGGACGCATTCCGCCGGGTGCTGGCGGGGAACGGCGAGGGATGACGACGGAGTTGCGTGATTACACAATCCGGGACGGGAAGCTGGCGCAGTTCATCGACGAGTGGCGGCGGCAGATCGTCCCGCTTCGGCGCGCGCATGGCTACCAGATCGAGGCCGCCTGGAGCGTGCCGGCCGAGAACCGGTTCGTCTGGCTGCTCAGCCTCGAAGTGCCCCCCGCCGAGTGGGAGGCGCGCAACGACGCCTACTACGCTGACCCCGCACGAGCGTCGATGGACCCGGATCCGGCACGGCTGCTCGAGGCGCAGCGCCGCGGCCTCGTCCTCGTCGTCGCCGTCGCCTGACGCGTCTGAACTCAGGCGCGGTCCCCCTGAGCGAGGAACGTCTCCACCAGGTCGTCGTACCCCCCGAAGGACGAGCGCACGGTGTGCCCGCACTCGGGGTCGATCTCGAACCGGGCGCCGGGGATGAGCTCCGCGACGCGCCGTGATTGGTCAGGCGGCACGACCTGGTCCTTGCCGCCAGCGAGGACCAGGGTAGGGACGCGGATCTCCGGCAGCCGGTCGGTGACGAACGAGGACGGATCGAGCGTCGCCTTCAGCTCGGCGATGAACCGCTCCGGCGTGCTCGGGCGCGGCTGGAGGCCGGCCGCCGCTGCGAACGCATCCGACCCTTCCACCCCTGCTGGTCGCATCTCGAGGGCGAACCCCGCGAAGAGGCGACCCCAATCCTGCGTCTCGGCCAGGACGATCCAGCGAGCGAGGCGCTGCGCCATCGGCGACTTGGGTGGTGTCTCGGCGGCCACCGACGCGAGGACGAGCCGCCCGACGAGCTCTGGGCGGTCAAGCGCCAGCCACAGCGAGATCCGCCCTCCCCCGGACTCGGCTTCTACCGCCAGCGGCCGGCCAGCCAGGCCGGCCCCGTCCAGCGCCAGGCCCAGCGCATCGGCGGCCGCTCGCGGATGGAGCAGGAGCGAAGCATCAGCGGGGTCGTCGGGAAGCGGCCGGCCGACCACGATGATCGAGCGCCGCTCCGCCCGACGCCGCCAACGGTTACCGAGGACCTGCTCCGTGCCGGCGAGCGGGCGGAGCCCCAGCTCCACGCCTCCCAGCACGAGCAATGGCACGCCCGGGCCTCCGGGAATCTCGAACACCTCGATCCGCCCACCCTCGATCGGGAAGGAGCGAACGCCAGTTGTCCGCAGGGGGTCGACCATCGGCTGATTCTTTCACGGCCGCAGCACGCTCGACCGGCCGGTCCGACCATTGGTCAGCTGACATCTCGCTATCGGGTGTGAGTCCGTGCGAGGAGACGCCCAGCGGCCGCATTGTGGACTCGGCTGCCCAAAAGAGATCCGTGGCGACCACGCTCGAGGACTGCGTCCCGTTAGTGAGACGCCACTCGAACACGCTGGGCAAAAGGCCGTCGCCTGCTAGCATCGGCTCAATGATCAGCCGAGCCGACGTCGAGCACGTCGCCGCCCTGGCGCGCCTGGGCCTGACCGACGCCGAGCTCGACCGAATGGTGACCCAGCTCAACCACATCCTCGAGGCGATCGCGGTGATCCAGGACGTGGACACCTCGTCCGTCGGGCCTACGGCCCAGGTCATCCCGCTCGAGAACGTCATGCGCGAGGACGTCGTACGGGACAGCATCGAGCGTGACGCGGCGCTCGCCAACGCACCCCTCCGCGAGGGCGCGCACCTGCGCGTGCCGGTCGTGCTCGAGGAGGGCCGCTAGCCCGATGGCGCCGCGCGACCTCGACCGGACCAGCTCGCTCCAACTCGCCGATCGCACGATCACCGAGGTCTCAGACCTGCTGCGCGCCGGCGAGGTGAGCTCAGTGGAGCTGACCCGAGCCAGCCTGGCGCGGATCGCCCGGGATGGGGAGCGCCTCAACACGTACCTGGCGGTCGGCGAGAAGGCCGCGCTGGCCGCCGCCGAGGCCGCGGACCGGGCCATCGCGGCCGGGGAGGGGAGCGACCAGCCGCTCCTTGGCATCCCGTACGCCCTGAAGGACATCTTCGTCACCCGCGGGCTCGACGATGCGGGCGCGCCGCTCCCCGGCGGGCTGCCCACCACTGCGGGTTCGCGGATCCTCGAGGGCTACCGCTCCCCGTACGCTTCCGACGCGGAGGATCGCCTCGCGGCCGCGGGTGCGATCCTGCTGGGAAAGACGAATTGCGACGAGTTCGCCATGGGCTCGTCCAACGAGAACTCGGCCTACGGGCCGGTGCGAAACGCCTGGGACGAGTCGACCGTCCCCGGCGGCTCGTCCGGCGGGTCGTCGACGGCCGTCGCCGGCGGACAGGCCTACTTCGCGCTCGGGACCGACACCGGCGGCTCGGTCCGGCAGCCGGCGAGCCTCTCGGGGGTCATCGGCATGAAGCCCACCTACGGCCGGGTGAGCCGCTACGGGATGGTCGCCTTCGCCAGCAGCCTCGACCAGTGTGGGCCCTTCGCCCGCAGCGTTCGCGACGTGGCGCAGGTCATGCGCGTGCTCGCCGGCCACGACCCGCGCGACTCGACGAGCGTCGACACCCCCGTGCCCGACTACCTCGCGGCGCTCTCCGGCGAGGTGCGTGGACTGCGCCTGGGGGTCCCCCGCGAGTACTTCGTGGACGGCATGGAGCCCGGCGTCGAGACCGCCATCCGTTCGGCGATAGATGTCCTCGAGGAGATGGGCGCGGAGATCGTGGAGGTCTCGCTGCCGTCGACGGACAAGGGGCTCGCGACCTACTACATCATCGCCCCGGCGGAGGCGAGCGCGAACCTGGCTCGCTACGACGGCGTGAAGTACGGCTACTCCGCCGGCGACGACGACCTGCTGACGAACTACCTGCGGACGCGGGGGGACGGGTTCGGCGCTGAGGTCAAGCGCCGGATCATGCTCGGCACGTACGCCCTGTCGGCGGGCTACTACGACGCGTACTACCTGAAGGCCCAGCAGGTCCGGACCCTCATCAAGGCCGAGTTCGACCGCGTCCTCGAGACCGTGGACGCGCTCCTGGCGCCGACCTCGCCCAGCGTGGCGTTCAAGATCGGCGCCAAGACCGAGGACCCGCTGCTCATGTACCTCAACGATGCGTGCACGCTGCCGGTGAACATCGCCGGGCTGCCGGGGATCAGCGTGCCGTGCGGGCTGTCGAGCGGGCTGCCGGTCGGCCTGCAGGTCATCGGCCGGGCGTTCGACGAGGCCACGGTCCTGCGTGTCGCGGACGCTTACGAGTGCTCGGCCGGGTTCGACGCCCTGCGGCCGCCGACGGCCCACGCCTGACCCCTGCGGCTCGCGATCCGCGCCATTCGTACTGTTGGCCGGTAACCCATGACGCGCCACCCTCCCCGTCAGTCGCGTGGCCGAGGGACCGATTTGGGTTCCAGGCAGGCGTAGGGATGAGGGATCTGGGGGCGACCATGACCACTCTGCTGTGGCGAAAACCCGGGAGCTCAGACGCTCCAATTGCCTTCGAGCCGGCTCCTCCCGTCTGGCCGGTCCTTGCCGAGCTCGAGATCTACACCAGGACCCGCCGCCTGCTCGGGTGGATCGCCCCTGAAGGCGAGCGAACGAGCGACTGGATGAATCGGGGGCACGAGCTCGAGCTGCTCGGCGCGATCGAGGTACCGATGGCGGCGGATCGTCCTGCCCTGGCCGAGCCAGGCCGCGAGCTGCGTCGTCAACGCGTGTCGGCGACCGACGTGCTGTTCGCCGTCCCTCCCTCACTTCCCTCGGGCCGGCATCTTCGCCTCCATCGGCGCGTCATCCGGATCCACTTCGAGATGGACGACTACGACCTGCGGGGTCGGATCCACGTTCGACCAGGAGCCGAGGTGGGTGATTACCTGATTCGCTCGAGCCGCGTCTTCGTCCCGATCACCGATGCGGAGCTGATCCATCGTGCGGAACCGGGCTTCTCGCTGTCGTTGCCGGTGGTCATCGTGAACTCGAGGCACGTCAGTCGCCTGCACCTGATGGGGGGCGCTTCGGCCCACCCGGCGCCTGCGTCGCCCCAGTCCCCGGTCGCCATCTTCTCCGCCCCTACCCTCGACACGGCCACCGATGTCCCGGATGCTCCGGAGACCCTGGCCGGTGACGTGCATCGAGCCCTCACCGAGTTGACCGCGATGCACCACGAAGGATTGGTCACCGACGGCGAATTCCGCGCGAAGCGCGCCGAGATCCTTGCGCGGCTGTAAGCGACGCCTGATTGCTTGCAGTCAGGAGGCAAACCGGCGGAGCGACTCCTCCAGGCGGGGATAGGTGAATGCGAACCCCGATTCCAGGGCTTTCGCCGGCCAGACGCGACGGCTGCCGAGTGCGAGGGTCGCCTGATCGCCTAGGACCATCCGAATCGCCCAGGCGGGCGTTCGCATCCAGCTTGGTCGGACGAGTGCCGCTCCCAGCGCGCGCGCGAAATCTCCCTGTTGCCTTGGGTCCGGCGCCGCCAGGTTCAACGCGCCACTCATCCCTGATGTGAGCGCAAGCGCGATGAGCGCGGCGGCATCGTCGAGGTCGACCCAGCTGAACCACTGTCGCCCGGACCCGACCGGGCCGCCCGCAAAGAGCCGGAACGGCAGCGCCAGGAGGCGCATCGACGGCGCGCCGGGCGCAATGACCACACTGGTGCGCGCCAGGACGACCCGGACGCCGAGCTCCTCGGCCTTGCGTGCCTCGGCCTCCCAATCGACGCACAGGCGGGCGAGGAAGGTGTCGGCGGGCGGCGTCGTTTCCGTCGCCGGAACGTCATCGCGCCCCTCGTAGAGATCGGCGCCCGAGGAGTTGACGAGGACGGCAGGCCGTTCGCCGGGAGGAAGGGAAGCGAGCGCCGCGACCAGCGTCTGGGTGGCCACCAATCGGCTCTCTCGGAGCGCGCGCTTCCGCCGTGCCGTCCAGGGCCACGCCCCGATGCTCTCGCCGGCGAGGTTCACCACGGCATCCGCTCCGGATAGCTCGGCTACCCACGCCTCCAGCCTCGGGGGATGCCAGGCAACTGATCTAACGCCGGACGGGAGCCGAGCGCGCTGCGGATCGCGTGACAGAACGACCGGCTGGTGGCCGAGCTCAATGAGCGCCGAGCACAGCGCGCGCCCGATCAGGCCCGACCCACCTGCAACCACGACCTTCACCTGTCCACTCATCCTTATCTGCTACTTCCCGATAGCATATTATGCGCGCTGTCTCGAGGGTCTTGTCAAGGAGGAGGGGCAGGATGGCTAGACTGCGATGCGATGCCAGAGATCAGCCATGTTCGGATCGCCATGCCGGACCAGGGCGTGCTGAACCGCATCCTTCGGGAGGGCGGTGCGCAGATGTTTCCGCAGTGGCTCTACTCGGAGGCGGGAACCGAGCCGCGGATCCTGTGGTGGGGGCTGCGGGACGCCGCCCAGCTCTCCGAGCCGTTTGGGGGAACGTCAACAGGCCTCTTCCCTCGCCCGGTCGACGACTGGACGGAGGCGCCTCGCGGCCTGGTCCTGGCGACGGTCGATGCCGAGCGGGCCGCCGGCGACCTCGCCCCGATCATCGGTGCGGGCACCTGGTACGAGACCGGTGCGGACGAGCTCCTCGGTGCACGATGCAGGCGGGTGGCGCTCGGCCGCAGCGTGCTCGTGCTCGCGGAGCCCACGACCGAGGGGTACACCGCCGCCTGCCTGGCTCACTTCGGCGAGGGTCCGATCGCGGTGGCCCTCGACGGGGCGACCCCTACCGGCAAGACCGCGCAGACCAACCCGGTGACGGATGGCCCGGCGACCTACGTCCGCCTGGGGCCGACGCCGGCCCCGACCCTGATCTTCCGGCGCCCCCGATGACCCAGGAGCCGATGGCTGCCGGCGAGGTCGAGCGTCACCGGCACGCCGTGGAGTCCGTGCGCGAACGACGGGACGCGAGCCTCCGCGACCCCATGGGCTGGCTGACATTGGTCGGCCTTCATTGGCTTACGACGGGCGAGCAGCGCTTCGGCTCGGATCCGGGCGGCGAGATCGTCCTGCACGCGGAGGAACGAGCAGTTCCGCCGCTCGCGGGCCGGCTCGACCTCGCGGATGGTCAGGTCCACGTCCGTCCGCTGGCCGGCGTGTCGCTCATGGTCAACGGCGAGCCCGTGCTCGACGGTCTCAGGCTGGCGAACGACGAGGAGGACGAGCCGACCGTGCTCGAGCTCGCCTCGCTGCGGATGTACCTCATCCGCCGCGGCGAGGATCGGCTGGCGTTGCGCGTGAAGGACGTTGCCTCAGAGGCGCTTCGCGCCTTCGCGGGGCTCGACTATTACCCCATCGACCCCCGGTGGCGGGTGACCGGGCGGCTCATCCCTGCAACGCCGGGCGCCTCGATCACGGTGCCGGACATCGTGGGCGACGTCCTCCCACTCCCTACACCGGGAGATGTCGTCTTCGAGTTCGGGGCAGCGACCCATCGGCTGCATGCCCTCGAGGCCCAGCCGGGGCACCTATGGCTCGTCTTTGGTGATGACACGAACGGGACCGAAACCTACGGCGGCGGGCGGTTCCTGGTGACCGGCCCGGTCCAGCCCGACGACAGCGTCGAGATCGACTTCAACCTCACCTACAACCCGCCCTGTGTCTTCTCGCCATTCGCCACCTGCCCGTTGCCGCCCGAGGGCAACCGGCTTCCGATGCGCGTCGAAGCGGGCGAGCAAATGTGGAGCTCCCACGCCTGAATGGACGCGTGCGCCATCGGGCTACACTGCGTGCCATGAGCCTCACCCGGCGCCCGACGGAAGCCTTCCTGGCCGAGCGGGTTCGCTCCATCCCGCCCTCGGGGATCCGGCGCTTCTTCGACATGCTCAACGAGATGCGCGACGTCATCAGCCTGAGCATCGGGGAGCCGGACTTCACCACGCCCGAGCCGATCACGCGCGCTGCCATCGTGAGCCTCGAGGCGGGCGCGACCCACTACACGGCCAACGGCGGCATGATCGAGCTGCGCCAGCTGATCGCGGCGCAGCTCGAGGGCCTGTATGGCGTGGGCTACGAGCCTCGGTCGGAGATGATCATCACCGTGGGCGCCTCCGAGGGGGTCGATGCCAGTCTGCGGGCCATCCTCGACCCGGGTGACGAGGTCATCTACCACGAGCCGTGCTTCGTGGCCTATGCGCCCGGCATCCAGCTCGCGGGCGGAGTCGCGGTGGGCCTTCCGACCGGGGATGCGACCAACTTCGAGGTGTCGGCTGCCCAGATCGAAGCCGCGGTCACGCCGCGCACCAAGGCGATCTTCCTGGGCTACCCGAACAACCCAACCGGTGCGGTGCTCACCCGCGACCAGCTGCTGGCGATCGCCGAGGTCGCCGAGCGCAACGATCTCCTCGTCATCTCCGATGAGATCTACGATCGGCTCACGTATGCCGGCCACGAGCACACCGCCTTCAGCGCCCTCCCGGGGATGCGCGAGCGGACGGTGCTCATCGGCGGGTTTTCGAAGAGCTACGCCATGACCGGCTGGCGGATCGGGTACGTCGCCGCGCCGGCCAGCCTCATGAACGGCATCGCCAAGGTCCACCAGTACGCGATCATGTGCGCTCCCACCGCGGCACAGCACGCCGCCATGGAGGCACTGCGGATCGGCGAGCCGTATGTCGAGTCGATGCGCGCGGAGTACGACCGACGGCGGCAGCTGATGACCGCCCGACTCAATGGGATGGGCCTGCGCTGCTTCGAACCCCGCGGCGCGTTCTATTGCTTCCCGAACGTCATCGATGCCACCGGGCTCGACGACGAGAGGTTCGCGCAGCGCCTGCTCACGGAGGAGCACGTGGCGGTCGTCCCGGGCACCGCCTTCGGCCCGTCAGGGGCCGGTCATGTCCGGATGTGCTACGCGACGGCCTACGAGGACCTCATCGAGGCGATGGATCGCATGGAGCGCTTCGTCGCCCGCTGCCGCCAGCCCTGAGCCTCCCCACCCCAAATTGCACGGTGGTTCCCGGGGTTCTCCCTAACGGCATTGAGCGCGCCACTTGAGGCGCGGGCGGACCTGAGTCGGGGTTGCGCTGGCGCCAAGAGACGCGGCGCGACCAGGATCCCGCGGTGGGTGCCGTTAGTGAGGTTCAGGAGGACCGTGCGCGCCCGTGCGCACCCGCGCGCGCCCGTCCGACCCGCGCGCATGCCCCTGCCGGAGGGTGAGCCGGCGATAACCCATCGGTAAGCCGCCAAAGGCATGATCCTGTGATGGGATCTCGCGAGGGACCCCGGGAGCGGGGGCGTCACCGGGGCAGGCAGCTCGTCGACAGGATGAGCCGCGAGTGGCGTGATCTGCGACTCGCCGCCGGCGCCTCGCAGGCGGATGTCGCAAAGGCGGTTGGCCTCTCTCGGGAGCGCTACGGTCGGATCGAGCGCGGGCAAGTCCAGGAGATCGGCATCGGCCGCGCAGCAACCATCACTGCGGTCCTCGGATGCGAGCTCGGGATCAAGACGTTTCCCGTCGGCGCGCCGATCCGAGACCGTGCCCACGTGGCCTTGCTGCTGAGATTCGAAAGGCAGCTACCGCCAGCGTGGGGCATCGTCCGCGAGTCGCCGATGCCGATTGCTGGCGACGGGCGCGCATGGGACGACCTCCTTCACGGGCCGATCTCGATAGGCGTCGAGGCTGAGACGAGGCCGCACGATCTCCAGGCCCAGGTGCGCCGCATGCAGCTGAAGCAGCGCGACAGCGGGGTACCGCGGATGATCCTGCTCATCGCCGCGACCGAGCGGAACCGACGACTGCTCCGCGAGCTGCTGCCTGCGCTCCGTGTCACGTTTCCTCTCGCGACCCGCGAGGTGCTGGACGCACTGCGCCGTGGGCAAGACCCCGGAGCCAATGGCATCGTCGTGCTCTAGCGCTGGCGCTTTGCCCTCGCGGACCGGTCGCGCTTTGGCCTCGCGGACCGGTCGCGCTTTGGCCTCGCGGACCGGTCGCGCCTTGCCCTCGCGGACCGGTCGCGCCTTGCCCTCGCGGACCGGTCGCGTGAGTGCTCACTACCGCCGCGGACCACCTCGAATGAGACACCGCAGTGCCGAAATCGGAAAACCGCTCGCGCCGTGGGGTGCCCTACGACCAGAAACGGGGAATCAGTCTCGTTTAGTGGGACGCCACGCGACCTTGCGCGGCGGCCACGCGACCGGCCGCGACGGCCGGGGTGGGTGGGATCGCCTCGGCGGCGACATCGGCGAGGAAGTCACGCACCAGGCGGGTGAAGCGCTCCGGCTGCTCGAGGTTGACCATGTGGGCGACCCCCTCAAAGACCTCGAGACGCGCGCCCGGGATCTCGGTCGCGAGCTTCCGGCACGCCGCGACCGTCCCGCCCACGTCGAGGTCGCCAACCATGACCAGCGTCGGGACGCCGATCTCGCCCAGCCGGGTCGCCGCGGCTGGTTCGAGCGGCAGCGCGGTGAGGTTCTCGTCCGAATGGTCGCGGTACCCCTCCGCGATCCAATCGTGCACCCGTTGGCGCACAGCGGCCGGGACGCGGTCCGCTGGCTGCCGGGGGCCGTCGACCCAGAAGGCCGTCTCCGTTTCGATGATCCAGTCCCAGTCGCGCGCCTCGTAGCGGCGCTCGTATTCCTCCCAGAGCGCCTGCTCATCCGGGGTCGCCGGCGAATCGAAGCCGCCGACCCCCGCTGCGACCGCGATCAGGGCGGTGACCCGCTCCGGGTGTTCCAGGGTGAAATCGACGGCGATCGAGCCACCGCGTGAGACGCCGAGCACCGCGGCGCGGTCGACGTCGAGATGATCGAAGAGCGCTCCCAGGTCAGCGCGGTTCGAGAAGCTCACGTCAGCGGAGGTGGTGTGTCCGAAGTTCCGGGTGTCGTAGCGGATGGCCCGATGGTCGGCGGCGAGCACGGGCACCTGCTCGTCCCATTGGCGCAGGTTGGCGACCCCGGCGTGGATGAGGACCAGCGCCGGGCCCTCGCCATCGACCTCGTAGTAGATCCGGCCGCCGTTGAATTCGCAGAATCCGGTCTTTGTCATCGGCCGATGCTACGCTGCCCTCCTGTCACTGCCTGTCAGCATTTGCCTGGCTGAGAAGGGTCAGGCGACCCGTTCCAGGCAGGCCCGCGCGAAGGCGAGCAGCACGCTGATGGCGCGCGGATCGGGCTCGCTCGTCGCGCTCAGCTCGATCTTGGGCTCCTCGGCGACCAGGTGCCAGATGGCCTGGATCTTCTCGTAGACCGGATCGAACTGCGCGTCGGCCTGGAGCCGCAGCCCGCGCACGCTCGGCCACCGAGTGAGGCCGCCGCGCAGATTCCAGACGGCATCGGGCTCGGGGGTGGAGGGCGCCCAGCTGAAGTCGAGGAGACCGACATCGGTCGCCACCAGGATGCGCTGCCGCTCGTTGTCTCCTGGGCTGACGAACGAGGCCAGCTCCTGGGCGTCGAGGTCGCCGAGCTGGTGGGCGATGACCGCCCGGGCCCGGCCGATCCCCTCCCACTCTCCAATCTTCATTGCGGGACAGGATAGCGGGCGAATGGGGCCGGCCGCCGCCATCGGTACAATCGGGCCTCATGGCCGTCACCACCAGCTATGAGACCGTCATCGGGATCGAGGTCCACGCCCAGCTGCGGACTGTCTCGAAGATGTTCTGCGGTTGCGCCTCGGGGCCTGTCGCGGGCGAGCCGGATGAGCCCAACACCCGGGTCTGCCCCGTCTGTATGGGCATGCCGGGCACGCTGCCGGTCATCAACCGCCACGCGGTGGAGCTGGTGATGCTCACCGGCCTCGCGCTCGGGTGCAGGGTCGAGACGGAGGCCGTGCGCTTCGAGCGCAAGAACTACTTCTATCCCGACCTGCCCAAGGGCTACCAGATCAGCCAGTACGCGCTGCCGCTGACCTCCAACGGGCGCTTGGTGGTGCCGGTCGCTGCTGAAGGAGCCGATGTCGTCGTCGGCATCACCCGCGCCCACCTCGAGGAGGACACGGCGCGACTCCTGCACGGCGGGCGTGGCCATACCCTCGTCGACTTCAACCGCGCTGGCGTGCCGCTCATGGAGATCGTCACCGAGCCGGACGTCCGGTCACCTGCCCAGGCTCGCGCCTACGGAGAGGCGTTGAGAGACATCCTCCGATACATCGGCGCCTCGAATGCCGACATGGAGGCGGGGAGCATGCGGATCGAGGGCAATGTCTCGATCCGACTGGTTGGTTCCAAGGCGTTCGGCACCAAAGTCGAGGTCAAGAACCTGAACTCGTTTCGGTCGCTCGAGCGCGCGATGGAGTACGAGGTCGTCCGTCACACCGAGGCGCTCGAGCGGGGGGAGCTCCTCTTCCAGGAGACGCGCGGCTGGGACGAGACGGCGGGTCATACGATTCCCCAGCGCTCGAAGGAGGAGGCGAACGACTATCGCTACTTCCCCGAGCCAGACCTGCCGCCGCTCCGCCCGAGCGAGGAATGGGTGGACGTGCTGCGCGCTCGGCTGCCGGAACTCCCCGCCGCGCGGCGCGCGCGCTATGAGAGCGACCTGGGGCTCTCCGCCTACGACGCCGGGGTCCTGACCTCGGATGTGGCATTGGCCGACTACTTCGACGCCGTGGTCGAAGGCGGGGTCGCCCCCAAGCTCGCAGCCAACTGGGTGGCGGGCGAATTCAGCCGGTTGCTGAACGTGCATGCGTCCGATCGGCTGCGGGCCTCGGAGGTCGCTTTGCGGCCCGAAGACCTCGCCGCCCTGCTGGTCGAGCTGGATGCGGGCCGCGTCTCCGGATCGGTGGCCAAGACGCTCCTGGCGGAGGCGTTCGAGACGGGGGAGCCGCCGGCGCGCCTCATCACGGAACGAGGCCTGGGCCAGCTGAGCGACGCGGGCCAGATCGAGGGCGAGGTGAGCGCCGTCCTCGAGGCGTTCCCCGAACAGGTGGCAGAGTTCCGCGCCGGCAAGGAGCAGATCTACGGGTTCCTGGTCGGCCAGGTCATGAAACGGACCGCCGGCCGCGCTGATGTCCGCGTCGTGAACGACGAGCTGCGACGGCAGCTCGAGCTCGGCGCGGCTGGGGACCAGTGACGACTCGGGCCGACGACGGCATGCGCGACGAGATCCGGCGGTGGTGGGACCTGCGAAAGCGATGGCGGACCGAGGCCAGCGGCCGCCGGTCGTCCAGGTTCTCACTAACGGCATTCATACCGGCCCATGAGAACCTCAGCTGCTCCGGAACGGGGCTCGTTGCCGAATACGAGAAGGTGAACGGCCTGTGCGAAGGAGTCCGTCTGGTTAGTGAGACGCTGGGCGACCAGCGGTCCGCGGGCGACCGGCGGTCCGTAGGGCGGAATACCGTCGAGGCTCAGAAGGATGTCGGTGCCGGCATGCACCGGGATCTGGTCGCGGCACACCCATCCAGGCCCGTGTGCTCTGGACCCCACCCGACCGCACTCCTATCCTGAAAGCCTGGTTCTCGGCGGCTCGTGCCCAGCCCCGCCGCTTCGCTCAGTACCGCCCAAGGAGGTCTGCTCCGATGAATGTCGCACGTCGTGCCCGCCGTGTCGTGGCATTCGCCGCCGGCCTGATGGCCGTCGCCCTCATCGCGTCGCCCGTTGCAGCCGCGGGACCATCCGTCTGGGTTGCCGCCGACGGCCTCGACAACCCGCGCGGCATCGCCGTCGGCGCGGACGGGCGCGTCTTCGTGGCCGAGGCCGGCACGGGCGCCGCCGGATCGGGCCGCATCACCGTGATCGACCGCGGCTCAGTGCGAACCTTCGCCGCCGGCCTCCCGTCGGCGGTGAGTCCGGAAAGCGACGTCAGTGGCCCCACCAACGTCGCCCTGAATGCCCGTGGCAACGTCGCGGCCGTGATCGGCGGCGGCCCGCAGCAACTCGATCCCCGCTTCGACTCGGTCCTTCGCCTCGACCCGGGTGGCACGAGGTACCTGGGCAACGTCCAGGCATTCGTGAACGCCCATCCGGACCAGACCGATATCGACCAGCCCCCGAACCCGACCGACTCGAACGCGTATGGCGCGGCCTGGGTCGACAGCGCCGAGACGCTCGTCACCGATGCCGCCAACAACACGCTCCTGCTCGTAGGCCCAAACCATCGAGTGCAGATGGTCGCCAAATTCCCCAACGAGCTCGTCTCCACGGCTCACCTGCCGTTCCCGGCGCCGCCGATGCTGCCGGCGGAATCCGTACCGACCTCGGTCGCCATCGGTCCGGACGGCTTCGCCTACGTGGGCGAGCTGAAGGGCTTCCCCTTCACGCCGGGCGCCTCTCGGATCTGGCGCGTGGACCCGTGGGCGCGAAACGTGACCTGCGACCCGGCCGCGACCTCCGGCCCGTGCACCCTGTTCATGGACGGCCTCACCTCCATCACCGGTCTCGATTTCGGTCCGGACGGCAGCCTCTACGCCGTCTCGATCGTGAAGAATGGCCTCTTTGGCCTCTTTGGCGGTGGCGGGGACACGACCGGCGCACTGTGGAAGATCTCCGACGGAACGGTGACCGAGCTCATCCCCGGGCAGCTCACGCTCCCCGGTGACGTCGCGGTCGCCCGCAACGGCACGATCTACGTCACCAACGGGAGCATCTTCACTGGCGGCGGCCAGGTGATCGCCATCCAGCCCTGACCGATGCGAGGCGCCGGCCGCGCCGGCGCCTCGTACACTCCGCGGCATGATCCGCTGCGCGACGTGCGGCCAGGAGAACCCAGAGGGCGCTCGCTTCTGCAACGGCTGCGGGAGCCCCCTGGCGGCCGCGCCATCCGCCGGTGAGGTTCGGAAGACGGTCACTGTCCTGTTCGCGGACGTGGTGAGCTCAACCAGCCGCGGCGAGCAGGCCGATCCCGAGTCGACGCGCCGGATGCTCGCTCGCTACTTCGACGTGATGCGTCGCGTGGTGGAGCGTCACGGCGGCACCGTAGAGAAGTTCATCGGCGATGCGGTGATGGCCGTCTTCGGCATCCCGGTGCTCCACGAGGACGATGCACTGCGCGCGGTGCGGGCCGCCGATGCGATCGGCTCCGCCATCGGGCGCCTCAATGAGGAGCTGGCGAGTGCCAGCTGGCAGCCCATCGCCCTAAGGATGGGCGTGAACACCGGCGAGGTGGTCGCCGGCGACCCCTCCGGTGGACAGACGTTCGTCACCGGCGATGCGGTCAACGTCGCCGCGCGGCTCGAGCAGGCCGCCGGTCCCGGCGAGGTGATCCTCGGAGCCGCGACGTATCGGCTCGTCCGGGACGCGATTCAAGCCGATCCGGTGCCGGCACTGGAGCTCAAGGGCAAGGCCGAGCCTGTTGCGGCCTATCGGCTGCTTGGCATCGGCGACACGAGCCCAAATCGCCGGCACGACACGCCGCTCGTGGGGCGCGAGCGCGAGCTCCACCTCCTCGCGGAGGCCTTCCGACGCGCCACCGACGAGCAGGCGTGCTACCTGTTCACCCTGCTCGGCTCAGCCGGGGTCGGGAAGTCGCGGCTCGTCCACGAGTTCCTGGGCCAGGTCGCCGGGGATGCCCAGGTCCTACGAGGGCGGTGCCTGCCGTATGGAGAGGGGATCACCTTCTGGCCGGTCATCGAGCTCATCCAGGTCGCCGCGGGCATCGTGCCGACGGACCCGCCAGAGACCGAGCGGACCAAGGTGGAGGCTCTCCTTGCGGAGGCCGATGACGGCCCAGCCATCATGGCGCGGTTGGCGTCGACGCTCGGCCTCCCGGGCGCCGTGGTGCCGACCGAGGAGACCTTCTGGGGCGTGCGCAAGCTCCTCGAGGCGGTTGCTGCCAAGCGTCCGCTGATCGCGGTCATCGACGATCTCCACTGGGCCGAGCCAACGCTCCTGGACCTGATCGACCACATCGCCGACTGGTCGCGAGAGGCTCCGATCCTGCTCCTGGCGATCGCGAGGCCGGAGCTGCTCGACGCCAGGCCGATGTGGAGCGGCGGGAAGCTCAATGCGACGACCATCCTCCTGGAGCCGCTGAGCGCGGACGCCTCGACCGAGCTCATCGGCAACCTGATCGACGACCCAGGTGTTGCGGCTGCCGTCCAGGGGCGGATCAGCGAGACAGCCGAGGGGAATCCGCTCTTCGTCGAGGAGCTGGTGGCGATGCTCCTGGACCAGGGCATCCTGCGGCGCGAGGACGGCGGATGGCAGGCGATGCCGGACCTGGAGGCGATCGCCATTCCGCCGACCGTCTCCGCGCTCGTCGCGGCGCGCCTCGATCACCTCGAGCCACCCGAGCGAGACCTCATCGGCCGCGCTTCAGTGGTGGGAAAGATCTTCCAGCGCTCGGCGGTGGCCGAACTCTCCCCACCCGAGCGGCGCGAGGATCTCGGCCCCCGGCTCATGACGCTCGTCCGAAAGGAGCTCGTCCGGCCGGACCGATCCGGGATGACCGGCGACGAGGCATTCCGCTTCCGGCACATCCTCGTGCGCGATGCGGCTTATGGCTCGCTGCCCAAGGAGCAACGGGCAGATCTCCATGCCCGCTTCGCGGACTGGCTGCAGCGGATCGCCCCCGGTCGTCAGATCGAGTACGAGGAGGTCATCGCCTACCACCTCGAACAGGCGCATGCCTACCGCAGCGAGCTCGGGCTGAGCGATGAGCTGACCGCCTCCCTCGCCGAGCGTGCCGCCACCCACCTCCGAGCCGCAGGGATGCGGGCCGTCGCCCGCAACGACGTCCACGCCGCCGCCAACTTACTCACTCGCGCATCAACCCTTGTCGACGACCGCGAGCGCGGTGAGCTGCTCCTGCATATCGCGGCATGCAGTGCCGAGATGGGAGACCTGGCCGGCGCGGCTGCTCGGCACGAGGAGGCGAAGGAGGCCGCCGCCAGGGCGGGTGACGAAGAGCTTGCCCTGCGGGCCGAGCTCACCAGGCTCGAGTTGTCAACCATCACCGACCCACAGGTTGACGAGGGTCGAATCCTTGCGCTGGCCGACGAGCTGGATCTCCTCGCAACGCGCGTCGGTAGGGCGTGGGGCCACATCGCGGCAGAGCACGCGCGGGCGACCATCTATCTCAACGCATGTCGATGGATGGACGACCTTGAGGCCCTCGAGCGGGCTCGGGCGCTGATGGAGCCCGGCGAGAATCCATGGCTCTGGAATCACACCAACTTCCAGATCTGGAATTCGCTGCGCTACGGCCCGGTACCTGCCCCGGAGGCGATCGCTCGGATCCAGGAAGAGGCAGCGTCGCTGTATGCACCGGCGAACCGGGAGGCATTTCTCGCGCCCCTGGCCGCCATGCAGGGGCGTTTCGAGGACGCGCGCCGCATGATGGCGAGTACCCGTGCCTATCTCCGGGAGCGCGGCATGGCCATGCGCGTGGGCGACTCGAGCCTCGCGTTCGCCTGGATCGAGATGCTTGCGGAGGAGTTCGAGACGGCCCATCGCGACCTCGCGTCGGGAATCGCCATCCTCCAGGAGATGGGAGAAACGGGTGTGCTCTCGACGCTCGCCGCCATGGACGCGGATGCCCTTTACCGCCTCGGCCGCCACGACGAGATGGAGGCCGCGATCCAGCTCGCGCGCGCTACGGGGTCTCCGCACGACATCGCGACCCAGGCCGAGTGGCGCTGGGTTGCCGCCATGGCAGCGGCAGACGACGGCCGTGAGGACGAGGCGCAGCGTCTGATCGCGGACGCGGTGGCGATGATCGACCCGACGGACTTTCGCGATCTTCGTGGCGGCGTATTCGAGGGGCTCGCCCACGTCGAGGCGCGGGCCGGTCGTGTCGAGGGCTGGACGGCCGCGCTCGAGCGGGCACTCAACGAGCATGTCAGCAAGGGGAACGTTGTTTCAGCACGAAGGATCCGGGAGCTGATGGCGGGCGCACCGCCGGATCCGGTCGCCTAGGCGCCGACCGCCGCGGGCCGCGCGCCTCGGCTGGTCGTCCAGGTTCTCACTGCGGGCATTCGTTCCGGCCTATGGGAGCCTTCGGGACCGCTGTCGGCACTCGGTGCCCCGGAAGAGACGCTGAACAGCCCGCCCGCAGGGCTCAGCCCGTTTAGTGAGACGCGAGACGACCACGGGCGAGCCGCCAGGCCCGCGCGCCGAGGGCACCTACGCCGCGACGCGAATACCGAGGTCGCGCGAGACCGCCTCGCGGACGGTGGAAAGCGGCAGGGCGCCGTGACCCAGGAGCGCGTCGTGGAAGGCGCGGATGTCGAACCGCGATCCAAGAGCCGCCTCGGCATCGGCTCGCAGGCGTCGAATCTCGAGCTGGCCGACCTTGTAGGCCAGCGCCTGCCCAGGCCAGCCGAGGTATCGGTCCACCTCGTTGGTGATGTTGTTGACCGCGAGGGCGGAGTGGTCGGTCATGAAGCCGATGGCGCGGCTCCGCGACCATCCGAACGCGTGCATCCCGGTGTCGACCACGAGGCGACACGCTCGCCATGCGTCATAGCTGACCATCCCGATCCGGTCGAGGTCGCCGGAGTAGAGACCCATCTGGTTCGCGAGGCGCTCGGAGTACAGACCCCAGCCCTCGATGAAGGAGGTGACATCTCCATGACGCCGGAAGGTGGGAAGCCCGGTCAACTCCTGGCCGATGGCGATCTGCAGGTGGTGCCCCGGCACTGACTCGTGGAAGGCGAGCGCCTCGGCCTCGTACCGCGGGCGGGTCTGTGGCGCCGAGGTGTTGATGTAGTAGCGCCCGGGACGCCCGCCATCGGCCGCCGGCTCCCGGTAGTAGGCGATGGTGGAGTCCTCCTCCTCGTGGGGCAGCATGCTGGTCACTTCGCACGGTGTGACCGGGAGCCGGCCAAACCAGGCGGGGATAGCCGCGTTGGCCGCTGCCAGCGACCGCTCGGCCGTGGCGAACACCTCGTCGCGCGTCTCGAAGTAGAGCTTCGGATCACTCCGCAGCGCCGCCAGCGTCGCCGCCAACCCCCGGGTTCCGAGGACCTTTCCCCCCAACCCCTCGATTTCCGCGTCGATGCGCGCCACCTCCGCCAGCCCCACGGCGTGGAGCTCCTGCGGGTTGAGGGTGGTCGTCGTGTGGGCGGGCACGAGCCGCCCGTAGAGCTCGAGGCCGCCGGGCAGGTTGCGGATGCCGACGTGCTCCTCGTCCCGGGCGCGGGCCAGCGCTTCATCCGCCAGGAAGGATCGATAGCGGGCAAAAGCAGGCCGCAGGCCCTCGCGGACCGCCGCATCCAGCTCGTCGCTGAAGCGGCTCCAATCGCTGTCGCTCCACGAGGCGTGCTCCGCATGCAGCGGGTCGAGGAGCGGCCAGTCCTCGACCGGCCGGGCGATCAAGGCATCGAGCTGGTGGATCACCCGCCCCACCCCGACGGCGATGGGGGACTGACCCTCGGCCAGGCCTTCCTTCAGCCTCGTGACCAGCTCATCGACCCAGGGACCCATCGCCCGCCAGCGCGCGAGCATTGCTTCTCCATCGCCCGGGTCACGCAGCGGCTGGAGGGACGGAACGTTGAGGAAGGCAACCTGCGGACCGCTCATCGCATCGACCGTGTACGCGTGGGGATCGGCCTCGAGAAATGCACGGTCGGCGCCGACGACATGGCGCATGGCTGAGACGGTGAGCGCGTCCTCATCGCCGAGACTCTCGGTGTCGAAGGTGTCGAGGCGGGCTTCGATCGCCGCGAGCCGCGCCAGCGCGGCCGCGATCTCGACGCGGCTGATCGGCTCCAGGCGGTCGCCATAGCGGTGGTCGCCGATGGCGGTGCCCTGCGTCGGCTGGATAGAGAGATAGGCGTCCCAGTACTCGGATGCCAGCTGCTCGAGGTCTCGGTTCGGCATCGGGCAATGCTACCGGTTCGCGGCACGCCTCCGGCTGTCCTCCGGCCCTGCTCCGGCCGTCCTCCGGTCGCTCGAGGTCTCACTAACGGGACGCAACCCGGCAGATGAGATCGGAGACGACCACAACGGGCATCTGAGGGGGTGGAATGGGACGCTGGGCGACCGCGTGGCGGGACGCAGCGCGGGTAGTGAGACGCTGGGCGACCGCGCGCGGATAGCGCGCGGACCGCGCGGGGATAGCGCGGGGATCCACGCGCAGGAGGCGCCATCGGCATATGAACCTGCCAGACTGCGCGAGTGTCCGACCGTGCCCAGGCCCATGACACCCCGGCCGCGCTCCTCGCCTTCGCGCACCGCCTCGTCGACGAGACCGACCCCCTCGCCATGGACTATTTCGCGGGCGAGCTGACGATCACCGCCAAGCACGATCGCTCGCTCGTCACGCAGGCGGACACCGGCATCGAGACGCTCCTCCGGGAGCGCATTACCGCGTCGTTTCCCGACCACGGCGTCCTGGGTGAGGAGTTCGGCTCGGAGGCGGCCGGCGCGGAGACGCGCTGGGTCATCGACCCTATCGACGGGACGCACAACTTCGTGCGCGGCATCGCCGTGTGGGCGACGCTGATCGCCGTGGAGCAGGCCGGGGAGCTCGTTGCGGCGGTCGTATCCGCGCCAGCGCTCGGCCAGCGCTGGGCAGCCGTCCGCGGAGGCGGGGCGATGACCCGCTTCGCCGGCGCCGAGCGAGGGGTCCACGTCTCGACCGTCGACCAGCTGTCACGCGCCCAGCTCCTCTTCTCGACCCTGCGCTCGCTCGAAGCCAAGGGCTACGGCGAGGCGCTTCGGCGACTCGTGGGCGGCGCCTGGCGCGACCGCGGATTCGGCGATTTCTGGGGCTACATGCTCGTCGCCCAGGGGTCGGCAGAGGCAATGATCGAGGTGGGGCCGACCGTCTGGGATCTCGCCGCGCCGGCGCTCATCCTCGCCGAAGCCGGTGGACTAATGACGGACTTCGCCGGGAACGCGTCCTACGCCGGACCGACCGCGCTGGCGACGAACGCCCTGCTCCATGACCTCGTTGTTGCCGAGCTCGCGGAGGACGGAGCGCCTCGTTCATGACCCGGCGTCCCGCGGAATGGCTCCTGGCCGTGGTGCCGGTCGCGCTGGCCGCGGCGACCATCCTCTTCCTCTTCGATCCCAGCATCGCCGCGGCGTCGATCAACCGGCCGCTCGACGCGGTCATCAACACCC
>JALYLB010000081.1 GCA_030774475.1 Chloroflexota bacterium
CCCGTTCGTTTCTGCAGGAGGCCCGATCCGATGCTCGACCACGAAGAGCGATTCCTGTTCCGCGAGGAGATCCTCAACCTGGCGGGCTCGCTCGCCGAACCCGGGCAGCTCGACAACGTGGAAGACCTGCTCGCCGAGGTGACGACCTCGCCGCGCTTCGATTCCGATGTCTTCACCCTCGAGCGCTCGTTACAGGTGATGCTCGGGGGTCGCGCCGGATCGACCCTGGTCGGCCTGCTGACCGTCGATCGCGAGGTGTTCGACGAGACAGGCGAGATGGGGATCCCCGCCGAGATCCACGAGCGGATCGTCTCGTGGCGCGCCCGCTTTGGGCTGGCCATCGACAACGCCCTTAACTACCTGAACAACCCGGACGGGATCCAGGGCCACAACTTCGGGACCCAGCTGCTCCACACCGAGGGCGGGACGACGCTCCAGGGCAGGCTCACCCTGGTCCGCTACAACAATGAGCCCCAATTCTTCATCGCCGATGCCGATGTGCTGCTGACCCTGGCGGCGGACGTCATGGAGCGGCTCGGCGAGCACCTCGACCCGGAGATGGTCGACCTCGAGCTGGTCAACCGGCTGCGCGAGGGGGTCGAGCTCGTCGAGCGGCGCGCCAAGCCGCGCGGCTGACGGCTTCCGGCCGATGACCCCCTCGGCACCCCTGGCGGCGCGCAGGGTCTTCCTGGCGGCCACCGGCCAGAACCGGGGGAAAACGACCGCGTCGCTCGGATTGATCGCCGGCTTCTCGCTGGCGGGCCATCGGCTCGGATTCCTCAAGCCGGTCGGGCAGCGCTACCTGGTCGTCGATGGGACGCGCGCGGACGAGGACGCCATCCTCATCCGCGAGGTGTGCGGCCTGTCGGACGCGCTCAACGACATGAGCCCGGTGACCCTGCCGCGTCACTTCACGACCGACTACATCATGGGCAAGGTCTACGAGGACCTGCCCGCACAGGTGCTCGGGGCCTTCGCTCGGGTCGCCGCGGGCAAGGACCTGGTGGTCATCGAGGGAACCGGCCACGCCGGGGTCGGCGCGGTGGTCGGTCTCTCGAACGCCGCCGCCGCAGCGCTCCTCGAGAGCAAAGTGATCATCGTCAGCGAGGGCGGGATCGGGAGGCCAATCGACGAGATCGTGCTCAACGCCTCCCTCTTCGAGCATCACGGCGTTGAGGTCATCGGCGCCATCGTCAACAAGGTCGACCTCGGAACCCATCCGGACGCGCCCGAGATCCTGCGGCGGGGCCTGGCGCAACACCGGATCGACCTCATCGGCTGCATTCCCTTCAGCGACCTGCTCGCCAATCCATCGCTGGAGCTCATCGTCACGCACCTCGATGGCGAGCTCCTGTCTGGGGTTGCGGCCCCCGGCAAGACGATCGGGCAGGTCGTGATCGGGGCGATGCAGGCCGAGCACGCCGTCGCGTTCTTTCGGGATCGGACGCTGGTCATCACCCCCGGCGATCGCCAGGACCTGGTGCGTGCCGCCATCGCCGCCGGCCCGGCGCGGGTGATGGGCCTGATCCTGACCGGCGGCTTCCGGCCTCCGGACGACGTCCTGAGTGAGCTCCGCGCGGCGAACCTGTTCGCCTTCCTGGTCGGGACGGACACCCTGACCACCGCCCAGGCGGCCAACGCGATCCTGGTGAAGACCCATCCCACCGACGTCGAGAAGATCGCCACGATCATCGACCTGGTCTCGCGATCGATCGACATCGGCGCGCTCCTCGCTCGCCTCTAAGGTCCGCCTCGCACGAAGGGCACGCCGGCGCTGTTGGACGCTCGCCGTACCATGCCCGCATGACCGCGACCGCACCCTCCTCGACCAGCGCCAAGAGCCTTCCATTCAGCGGCAACGACGAGGCCGACCGTCTCATCGCCAGCGACCCATTCGCCTTGCTCGTCGGCTTCGTCCTGGATCAGCAGATCACCGTGCAGCAGGCGTTCTCGGGACCGATGGTGCTCCGTCGCCGGCTCGGCCACCTGGACCCTGCCCGGATCGCCACCACCGATCCGGCGGAGCTGGATCGGGTCTTCCGCGAGCGTCCCGCGATCCACCGCTTCCCGGGGGCCATGGCCAAGGCCGTTCGGTCCCTGGCCGCCGCGATCGCGACCGACTACGACGGCGACGCCGGTCGCATCTGGCGCGAGGCGCGTGATGGCGGCGAGCTCGAGGCGCGCCTCAAGGCACTGCCATCGATCGGGGAGATGAAGTCGCGGACCATCCTCGCCATCCTCGCCAAGCGGTTCGGCGTGAAGCTGCCCGGCCTGGCGGAGCGGCTGCCCCAACATCCGACCCTCGGAGACGTCGACTCGGCCGAAGCGCTCGCGCGCTACCAGGAGGGCAAGCGGGCGCACAAGGCCGCGATGCGAGCCGCCGGCAGGCGCGCCTAGCGCGGACCCCGGGCGCCAGGCAAAACGAAGGGAGGCCGGACGTGGGCACTCGCCGGCCTCCCATGGCGCCGCGATTGAGCCCGTACGCGTACCGGCACCGCAGCGACCGGGCGCATCATACGAGGTGGGGTCCGGGCGTCACTAGTACTTTCGCTGGGCGCCGGGGCCACGACCGGCCAGCGGCGGTTGCGGCCTGGGAGGCCCAGCCTCAGGCGACGTCCCACGCCAGCAGGAGGCAGTCGGTGAGGCGGGTGCGCCCGATCCAGACCGCCAGCAGCGCCAGCGCCGGGCCGCTGACCCGCTGCAGCTCGTCGAGGGAGTGGGCATCGGCCACGCTCGCGTAGTCGAGCCGCGCCATCGGCTCAGCCCCGATCAGCTCGATCATCCGCGCCCGCAGCACCTCGGCCGACCGCTCGCCACGCTCGTAGGCGGCGCGGGCTGCCTCGAGCGCGTGGAAGAGGCAGGCCGCCGCGTGCCGCTCCTCGATCGAGAGCTCCCGGTTGGCCGCCGAGAGCGCGACCCCGTCCGGATCGCGGACGGTCGGGCAGACAACCAATTCGACGTTGACGAACAGGTCGCTGAGCATGCGGCGAACCACGACCGCGCGCTGCGCGTCCTTCTGGCCCATGTACACGCGCGCGGCGCCCGCCAGGTGGAGCAGCTTCATCATCGCCGTGGTCAGCCCGTCCAGGTAGCCCGGCCTTGAGGCACCCTCCAGCCGGCGGGTGAGGCCCTCGACGGTCACCCGGGTGAGGTCGCCCTGGGGGTAGATCGTCCGCTCGTCGGGAAGGAAGACGACGTCGGCCTGCTCCCGCTCCAGGAGGGCGAGGTCACGCCCTTCGTCGCGCGGGTAGCTCTCGAGCTCCGTCGGGTCGGAGAACGCGGTCGGGTTGACGAAGCAGCTGACCACCACACAGCCGTTCTCCGCTCGTGCGGCGCGGACGAGCGAGAGCTGGCCGTCGTGGAGGAAGCCCATGGTGGGCACGAAGCCCACCGAGTCGCCCGCGAGGCGCCGCTCGAGGATGGCCTGCCGCAGCTCGGGGACGGTTCGAAGGACGAGCATGGGCTACCGGCGCCGGCCGGCCGAGCGAGACCTCGATCGGGTGCGCGTGGATTCCTCGCCCCCCGTCTCGGGACTCCGCGCGTCCCGGTACCGATCCGCGATCAGGTCCCACAGACGCTCCGCGATCTGGCGCTTGGGAAGCATCGGCCAATCGGTGAGCGCTCCCTCCCGGCCGAACACCGTCACTTTGTTCTCGTCGGAGCCGATGGCGTCATACGGCCCGCCCACGACGTTGCCGACGATCAGGTCGAGCCCCTTGTCGCGCAGCTTGCCCGTTGCGTTCGCCTCCAGGTCCTGGCTCTCGGCAGCGAAGCCGATGAGGAATGGCCGCATCGTCTCGGGCATCTCGGCCACCTCGGCCACGATGTCCGGGTTGGGGACGAGCTCGACCTGCAGGTCGGCGCCATCGCGCTTGATCTTCCGGGCACTGGCCAGCTTGGGCGCGAAATCGGCGACCGCCGCGGCCATCACCAGGATGTCGGCGCCGGGCGCTTCGCGCATGACCGCCTGGCGCATTGCCTGGGCGGTCGTTGCGTTGACCATGCCCATTCCCGAGGGGGCGGCAACGCTCATCGCGCCCGCGATCAGGACCACGGTCGCGCCCCGGTCCCGTGCCGCCTCGGCAATCGCCACGCCCATCTTCCCGCTGCTCCGGTTGCCGATGAAGCGAACCGGGTCGATGGGCTCGCGGGTGCCGCCGGCGCTTACCACGACGCGAAGCCCTTCCAGGTCTCCCGCGTGCTCGAAGAGCCGCTCGATGACGTCGGTGATGGTGCTCGGCTCCGCCAGGCGACCGACCCCGGTCAGGCCGGAGGCCAGGGATCCGACCTCGGGCTCGACGATGAGGTAGCCGAACTCTCGAAGCGTCGCGACGTTGCGCTGCGTCGCCTGGTTGGTCCACATCCCGGCGTCCATGGCCGGTGCCACGAGGACCGGCGAACGGCTGGCGACGGCGATGGCGGTGATGGCGCTGCTCGTCAGCCCTGCTGCGAGCTCCGCGATGACGTTGGCGGTTGCCGGCGCGACGACCACCGCGTCGGCGGCCTCGGCCAGCTCGATGTGCGCGATCTGCTGCTCCGCGTCGAGCTCGAGGACGTCGGTCACCGCCGTGCGGTGGGTGAGGCTGGCAAAGGTGAGCGGCGTGACGAACGCCGCGGCCGATCGAGTGAGGACCACGTCGACGACCGCGCCGCGCTCCATCAGGCGCCGAACCAGGAGGACCGCCTTGTAGGCGGCGATGCTGCCGGTGACGCCGACGACGATCCTCCGGCCGGCGAGCGGCGCGCGCTCGTTGGTCATCCGCTGGCGCGGCCGATCCCAGCCCCTTCGCGGGCGCGAATCGCCTCCCATGCATAGCGGATGCCGCGCAGGGTGAGGTCCGGCTCGATGGCATCGATCCCCGGCACCTCGGCGAGCCACGGCTCGTAGGTATGGCCGCCCGTCGCCACCACGCTTACGCGCGAGTCCGCGGGCGAGCGCTCCGCGAGCTCCGTCCTCAGCGCGGTGAGCAGGCCACTGACCAGGCCGATATATCCGAGCACCGTGCCGCTCTGCATGGCGTGAATCGTGTTCGAGCCGATGGCGTGCGGCGGGCGGCGCAGCTCGATCCGCGGCAGCTTGCTGGCCGAGCTCGCGAGCGCCTCCAACGAGAGTCCGAGCCCGGGGGCGATGGCGCCGCCGATATACGCGCCCTCGGCGCTGAGCACATCGAAGTTCGTGCTCGTCCCCAGGTCGACGACGATGGCCGGACCACCGAATTCGGTCCGCGCGGCGAGAGCGTTGACCAGGCGGTCGGCACCCGCCTCAGCGGGCCGATCCGTCTCGATCTCCAGCACGCCGTCGAGCGCTGCGGCTTCGACGACCAGGGGCTCGCGCCCTGTGCGGCCGGTGATCATCCGGCTGAAGGTGGTGGTCATCGGTGGCACCACGCTCGCCACGGCGACCGCGTCGAGCTCGTCGAGGCGATGCCCGTCGAGCGCCAGCAAACCGGCCACCAGGACCGCAACCTCGTCGTCCGTGGTAGCTGGATGAGTGGTCCCGCGCCACGACCCGACCAGCAATCCGCCGTCGAAGAGGCCCAGGCTCAGGTTGGTGTTGCCGATGTCGGCCGCCAGCAGCTTCATGCGTCGGTCATCCTACAGCCAGCTCCCGCGCCTCCGGCACGCTCGGAGACGGACGCCATCGGTCGGCGCCGTGCTCGGCAGGCCGGGTGCTAGACTCGCCGACGACCCACCCCGCCACCAGCGAGCAGCCACCGAATCTCCATGTCCGACGCACGAGCGAAGCTCTACATCAACACCGGCGTCGTCACCAACCGGACGGACATCTACAACATCCTGCGCCCGCTGCTGAAGCAGACCGTCACCTACACCTACTTCCGGGGTCCCCAGGTTGAGAGCAGCGGAACCGGTTGGGTGGAGCGGATCGTGGTCGACCACCCTGAGATCGCCAGCTACTTCACACCCCTCTCCATCTGTATCAACCTCGACTCGTTCGAGTACCTGCAGTTCGACACGACCTCGGAGCAGCTCCTGGTCTATACGCTGGTCATCGGCTCGGAGCGGCTGGTGCTCGAGTTCGCGGCCTCCACGCCGCACCTGGGCGAGGACGGTGCCACCGCGCGCCCACTGCCGCGCAACGCGGACGAGCTCGCACGCGACCTGCGCTTCATCCAGATGGAGCTGATGCTGTCACCAGATGCCATCGATGGCGGCGAAGACGACGAGGACGCCTGAGGTGACGGCTCGCCTGGCACCACGCGGCCATCTGTCCGAGGAGCTGCCATACGAGCGGAGCGTGCTGCCCAACGGCCTCCGCGTCGTCACGCAGGAGATGCCGCACGCGCGGTCAGTCTCGGTGGCTCTCTTTGTGGGGGTCGGCTCGCGCCACGAGGACGACCCGCAGGCGGGTCTGTCGCACCTCCTCGAGCACCTGGTCTTCAAGGGGACGGCTGGCTACCCGGAGCCGGGTGCACTCTCCGAGCTGATCGAAGGCTGTGGTGGCAGCGTGAACGCGAGCACCGATCGCGAGCTGACCGCCTACACCGCTCGCGTCCCGGCCAGTGCCGCAGCGACGGCTTTGACGGCGGTCCGCGAGCTCGCCCTGCGACCGCTCCTGCGTCGTGCGGACCTCGCCTCGGAGAAGCCGGTGATCGTCGACGAGATCCGGATGTACATGGACTCGCCGTCGGACCACGTCTTCACGCTCTTCGACGAGCTGCTCTTTGGAGGGCATCCTCTCGGGCGAGAGATCGCCGGCACGCCGCGTTCGGTGCGGCGTACGACGCGCGAGCTGGCGGTCAGCCATTGGCATCACTGGTACCGGCCCGAGCACCTGGTGCTGGCTGTTGCCGGGGCAATCGACCACCCCACCGTGTTGCGCCTGATCGACCACTGGTGGGAGACCGATGGCGGCCTCGGCGACGCGGCGTTGCCACCCACCGAGCTCCTCACCGTCCCTCCACAGTTCACGGAGGCGGGATCCATGGTGGTTGCCCACCGCAACCTGTCGCAGGGCAACCTCTGCCTGGGGATGCCGGGGGTGGCGCGCACCGATCCGGACCGTTGGGCGCTCGACCTGGTCGGAGCCGTGCTGGGCGATGGCATGAGCAGCCGGCTCTTCCTGGAGCTGCGAGAGCGACGCTCGCTGGCCTATGACGTCTCGACCTTCGCCTCGACCTACGCGGACTGCGGAACGATGGGGATTCACGCCGGGTTCGATCCGGAGCGCCTCGATGAGGTGGTCGCGGCCATCCTCCACGAGCTCGATCGGCTGACCCAGGAGCCCGTGGGTCCGGCAGAGCTGGAGCGCGCCCGGGCATACACCCGCGGGCGCCTCGAGCTGCGGATGGAGGAGAGCGGCGCGGTGGCCTCCTGGCTGGGGAGCGGCGAGATCCTCCTGCCGCAGATCATGACCGTCGCCGAGGTGGTCGAGCAGTTCGAGGCGGTGACCGCCGAGCAGATGCTCGAGGTCGCGCGAAGATACCTGCAGCCCAGCAATGCGCGGCTCGCGCTGCTTGGTCCATTCCGCCGCAGCCCGCGCGTGGAGCGCCTCCTGACGGCATGAGCGACAAGCTGGCCGAGACCGCGGAGCCTCGCACGGATGCCGAGCCCGACGCCGTTGTGCCCGATGGCGCGGCCGTCGAGGAGGAGGCTGAGGGCTACTACATCGACCTGATCGCCGACGAGCTGGCCCTCGCTCGTGCGCAGATCGCGAGTGGCCTGTCGGGGATCGCGGAGGCGGTACTCGTACGCCGCGTGGCGCAGCTCCAGGCCCAGGGCAGCGGCGCGCTCGATGAGCTCGACGTGGCGCGCGGGCTGCTGGCCGAGGCGCTCTGGCGGCAGGGCCGCGCGGTCGCGGCC
>JALYLB010000082.1 GCA_030774475.1 Chloroflexota bacterium
CGATGGCGAGCGTCTGCCAGCCGACTACGTGCTGGCGCGTCGCCGGTCGTGTGGCGAAGAGCACCAGGGGAACCGCGATCCCGAGCGTGGCCACCACCGCGAAGCTCAGCAGGGCCGCCGCCGCGGCTCCTTTCGACATCTCCGCCGCTTGCACCCGCTGCACCACTGGGAGCACCAGCGCGTAGGTCGGCAGGAACGCTCCCAGGACGAACGCGAGCGTCGGTCGGATCCGCCGCACCTTCTTCAGGAAGGCGGGCTCCTTGGCCTCGCCCTGATGGCGCCGACGCCACAGCCGCGTCGCATAGGCCAGGAGCCCCACGGCGATCACCAGCTCCGCGACCGAGACGGCGACGGGAGGCTGAGCCGGCTCTGCCGCCTGGGCGACGGCGCGGTACGCGAGGACCTCCACGACCACGATCGCCAGGAGCCATCCGGCCGCGAAGGCCGACGCGTTCGCGATGGGACGATCGGTCGCCAGGAGCGTGAGCACCCCGATCAGGCCTAGCGGGCTGGCCGCGAGGGCGAGCCCGAACACGAGGATGCCGGTGAGACCCGTATCCGCCAGAGCGCCGATCATCCCGAGCCCTGTCAGGACCCGGATGTCGACCTGCTCGGTTGCACCGGAGCGGGCGGCTCGCCGTGACAATGCTTCCATTCCCTCCCGCTCCCGCAGGTGCAGGGGTCGTTGCGGCCGCGCTTGGCGTCCTCGGTCGCGTAGGTCTCTATGATCTCCGGCGCCTCGCGGCCCGACTTCAGCAGGTCGGCCATCATCCGCATCGGCCGGTCCACGTGGCCGAAGAACTCCTTGAACCCGGCGCACAGGTAGTTCAACCCCGGCTCGCCGTCGGGCGTGTCGATGAAGCGGTCCTTCGGGCATCCGCCATTGCACGCGAAGCGCACGTCGCACTCCATGCAGTACTGCGGCAGCGTGTCGAGCTTGTCCTGGCCGAACGCCCGCTGCTGCGGCGAAGCGACCAGCTCGATCATCGTCTTGTCGTGGATGTTCCCCAGCTTGAAGTCCGGCTCGACGAAGTGGTCGCAGGAGTACAGATCCCCGGTGTGCTCCAGGGCCAGAGCGTTCCCGCACGTCGGGGAGTGGATGCAGAGCGAGTACTGCCCCACGTGCGCGCCCAGGGTCACGTCGAGCATCTGCACGAACACCTCGCCGACGTCCCGGCGAACCCATTCTTCGAACACCTCGACCAGGAACCGCCCGTACTGCTCGGCGGTGATCGACCGCTCGGTCACCAGCGAGCCGGTCTGCGTGTACAGGGGTCGGTCGCCGCCCGGACGCTCGTGCCAGCCCTCGTTCGCCATCGGAAGGGTCGCCGGCGTCGCACGTTCCACGATGGGGATGAACTGCAGATAGGAAGCGCGCATATCATCTCGAAAGAACCGGTAGACCTCGAGGGGATGGTCGGCGTTGGCCCGGTGCAGGGTGCACAGGATGTTCGTGTCGACGTCGTGGCGGCGCAGCGCCTCCCAGCCCTTCATCACCTGGTCGAACGTCCCCGCCCCGCCTTTGTTCACGCGGTAGGCGTCGTGCATCTCCTTGGGGCCGTCCACCGAGAGCCCGATCAGGAAGGCATTCTCCTTGAAGAACGCGGCCCACTCGTCGTCGACAAGCACGCCGTTCGTTTGCATCGTGTGCTGGACGCGCTGGCCGGCCTTGCGGTGCTGCTCGGCGAGCTCGGCCGCGCGCCGGTAGAAATCGATGCCCATCAGGGTTGGTTCGCCGCCCTGCCAGGCGATCGTCACCTCGGGCGTTCGATGCGCCTCGATGAGCTGGCGGATGTAAGCCTCGAGGGTGGCGTCGTCCATGCGGAACGGGCTGCCCGGGTACAGCGCCTCCTTCGATAGGAAGAAGCAGTACGTGCAGTCCAAGTTGCAGACGGCGCCGGTCGGCTTCGCCAGGAGATGGAAGGCGGGTGGTGCGTCCGTCAGATGGGCCATGTCGATCCCTTCAAGCGCGGCGTAGGGGTCGTAGCCTATCCGCCCCGCTCGCTCGCGTCCGCGCTCGTGGGC
>JALYLB010000083.1 GCA_030774475.1 Chloroflexota bacterium
GCCGATCACGCCCACGAGTAGCGCAGAACTTGGTCCTGTCCTGCCAGGCAGGACGCCACGGGCCTCCAGCCAGGCGAACGCGAGCCAGAACACGACGGGCACCGCGATCGTCCAGGGTCGGGGCACACGCCAGCCCAGGATGATGAATGGCAGCGAGATCAGCGCTAGACCAACCACGGGTGTCCTCCTCGCTGGCCATCCTCATGCCAACCGCAGGCGGCGTCAAGGCACCGATAAGCCGGCGGTAAGGCCCGCCGCGTAGGGTCTCAGCGGGCCGGCGGGCGAGCTCCGGCGATTCGCGCGGACGAGAGCCCCGCCGCTATGTGGGGCCCCTTCATGAGGCTGCTCGATCGGGAGCCCCAGGATCCAATGACCCCGAGGGCGCGCTATCAAGACGTGACCTTGGCGGTTGCGCGGGGCGGCACCCCGATCGCCAAGTGGAAGGTGCGCTGAATCGCGTTTCCCAGTAGCGCCGCAGAAGAACCGCCGGTTAGCCTCTCAACCAGGCCGGGCTCCGTTGCGCCGTAGGCCATGCGCGACATCGCGAGCGGGTCAGGCTCCCGGCCGGGCCAGGCGCACCCGCCTAGCTGCTCGCCAAATCGGCGATCCACGTCGTCCAGGCGTCGTTCGCGGCTGCCAGAGCTCGCTCGGCTTCCTCCTTCAGGGCCTGATAGCGGTCAAGCCATGCCTGATCGAGCGCGGCACTCCCGCCCGTGGATTCGCCACCGCCACGGATGGCTATTCCGCTGTGGAGGTGTTCTCGGACCGCGTTCCGTGCTTCCGCGAGCCGAGATTCCAGGGCGTCCAGATCCGCGCGCGCATCCTCCTCGAGCACCGGGTGTCCCTCCTCGGGCAGTTACCGTTGTCGTCGAGACCATGCTAGTGCGGGATGGACGAGCACCGAGAGGCGCTGCCACCCGCCGTGTGGAGTCAGTAGGGCCGGTGTCTCTGCGCGGGCGCCGGCCCTCCCCCCAGCAGCTATGCGCGCGATTCGTGCGGGCAGCGTCCGTTTGCGATCCACTTAGGAAGACCCGCATAAGGCCGCGCAAGCCTGCGGCTTTCGGAGGGGAGCCCGGGCAGCTAGGCCCGCGTGAAGAGGAGATGCAGCCCTGCCTCATCTCGATGAGCGGCCAGCTCGAGGCCGAGGTACTCGGCAATCCGGCGGAAGATCACCTCGTTCGCGCGATCGACGTGCTCGCGTGACAGTTTTGTTCCCTCCAGCCACTCCTCAGCGGGACCGTCGATCACCGCCTCGCCGCGGGTCTCGTCCCCGTCGAGCGAAACGAACCGTGAGTCGGCGCTGCTGGCAAAGTTCTTGCCGGCCATGCGGGCAACCTCTCGCGCCGAAGCACCCTTCATGTCTTCCCAGCCGGGCGCAAACGCTCGACCCATGAAGTTGGCCCATGAATCCACCGAGCCGTCGCGCTCGAGCGCCCAATCAAGCACGACATAGAAGAGGGCGCTCTGGTTGCCCGAGGCTTGTGCGCGGAGCTCTTCCGGACTGAAGTCGGTGTCGGACATGGTTGCTCCCTCTCAGCGCTCATCCGCTCGATGCGATTGCTGAAGAGATTATCCGGCAGCCCCAGCGCTGGCGGGCCAGGAAGCAGGCGGTAAGCGCCAAGGCCTAGTCTCCGCTCAGGCCGGCGGTCGAGGCGAGGCGCAGACTTGGAGCGCCGCTGGCCCAAGCGCCCGCTCACACGCCTTGTTACGAGGCGGCCTTCGGCATCTGAGCGGCGAACACCTGCGTCAGATCCGGCGTGGTGATCGGGTCGTCTTCCACGATTCTGCCATCAGCGAGACCGTAGTAAGTCAGGCCTCGGGCGGTGATCTTCTCCCCGCTCGGGAGAGTAATCGCGTAGGTGAAGCGAGCGACCACGGCATCCCCTTCGGCGACCAAGTCTTTGATTTCCATCCGGCTCCCAGGGCCGGCCGAGGCCGCGGTCAGAAACGCCTTGAAGCCGGCGCGGTCGATGTCTCCCATGCCGCGGTTCACGTAGTTCGTGCCCAGCAGGTCATCCACCAGGTCGACCTGCCCACCGGCCAGCACCTCCGTGATGAACCGACGGACGACGGCTTTGTTCTGCTCGGTCGACATCTCGAAACCTCCTGGTGAATTGGGCGCCCGCACAAAGTATGGACCGCTCAAGGTGTCACATAGGCCAGCGCACCACCGGATCGCCGAGCGGCGAGACGAAGTCAACGGCCGCGCCTATGGGGGTACCGTTCAGGTCCCATCCGGCCTCGACCTGCACCAACACGCTCCTCTCCCCGCTGTGGTTGCAGATCTCGTTGACCAGGCAGATCGGTCGAGCCGGCGCCGGAGGCAAAGACCCCGAAGTTGCTCGACTGGCGGGTGATCGAAGACCGTCACGGGACCGCTGGTGGCCGGGGACACAAGCACCACATCATCTCGCACCGGGTTTTCTGTTGTCAGCCGCTATCCTCCACCACGCGGACGGCCGATAATGCGAGCTCATGCCCCGTCCGCAGTACAAGAGCCTCGCCCGTCCGGATGAGGTCCGTTCGCTCCCAAAGACAAACGCCGATATTGTCAGCCTCGGTGACACCACGGTGGTGAAGGTTCGCTTCGATCCGGGCTGGCGATGGTCGACCGATATGGCGCCGATCATGAAGACCCGAAGCTGCCAGGTTCACCATCTCGGGTACTCGGTGTCCGGCACCGTCCACGTGCGTATGGACGACGGCGAGGAACTCGATATTCCGCCCGACTCCATCTCTGAGATCCCCCCTGGCCACGACGCGTGGGTGGTGGGTGACGAGCCCTGGGTGATCGTTGAATGGACGAGCGGCCGGGTCGCCAGCACGCCCCCCGAGGGTCCCGGGCAGCGAGTCCTCGCGACCGTGCTATTTACCGACATCGTGGACTCGACGGCGATGCTGGAACGGCTCGGCGACGTCGCCTGGCAGGACCTCTTGCGGCTTCACAATGTCCGCCTCCGTGACGACCTCAATACCTTCCATGGGCGTGAGGTCAAGACGACTGGCGATGGGTTCCTCGCCGTTTTCGACAGCGCGACCAACGCGGTCCTCTGCGGTGCTGCGATGACGCGCTCCGCCCACACGATCGGCATCCCAATCCGGGTGGGTATCCACACCGGCGAGGTCGAGTACGTCGGCGATGACGTGCGGGGCGTGGCGGTCCATGCCGCCGCCCGGGTGATGTCGTTGGCCTCCTCGAATGAGGTGCTGCTGTCCTCGACGACGAGGGACCTCGTGGAGGGCTCGGGTCTGGATCTCGAGGATGCCGGAACTCACGAAATGAAGGGCCTTACCGGCCCGCGCCAGGTCTTCCGTCTCGTCCTGCCGTAAGCGCCGAATAAGCGATCGGCTGTCAACCTAGCGAGGGCCGTGTCCCGGGCGGGCGACTCGCCCAACGGCCATGCATCTCGGCGAGCAGTTCCGCGAAGGTCGTCATCTGCGAGTGAGGACAGCGCCGCGAGCAGCGGCGTACCGAATTGCTGGCCGCCGCCTTGGCAGAGGCCGAAGCCTACGCGCCGGACCCACTCGGCCGCCTGCGGAGTTAGCCGCCCGCCCGACAATCGGCGCCGATGTCCCGTGACCGCCTGCCCACCAGCGCCTGCCGCTGTATCCGCTGTGATCTTGCGGGACCCGCGCCTACGGTCCGCGCCTACGGTCCGCGGTTCACGATCCCCAGATCGAGCGGCGGATTGCTCGCAGAAATCGGGCGAGAGGGCCTTTCCTGCTCTCCCGAGCCTCCTTCTCGATCTCAGCGGTGTACTGCGCCTGGGACGCGATGCTGCCGGTGTTTGGCTGGTACGTGTCCCGCACGCCGCCGGTTCCGGGATCGAGGTCACGCCAGGGCGAGCGGTCCCTGAGGTTTCCCCCGAACCCGCCTCCCAAGGGCGAAGTCATTGGTCAGTCCTCCATACCCTGACGTAGTATGCGCCCGCTCCAGGCGACAGTCTGGTAGATGACCGGGTCGACGACCAGATCTCACGACCCTGCCGATGAGATCTTCGCCGTCGTCGAGCATCGGGGCCGGAAGACCGGTCGCCGATACGCGACGCCGGTGGCCGCCCGCCGCGCAGCCGGCGGGTTCGTGATCTCGCTTGCCCTCGGCGCCCACGTCGATTGGTACCGGAACCTCCTCGCCGCTGACGGGGGAGTCATCCGCTGGCGCGGCAACGCGTATCGGGTGGCAGCACCCGAGCGGATCGACGTGCCAAGCGGCCTCGCCGCGTTTCATCCCGTACAGCGACTGCTCCTTCGGATCGCCGGCGTCGACGGCTACGTTCAAGTGCGTGACGCGGACTCCGGAGACCAGTGAGCGGCTGGTCTGTGCGGGTGCGGGGGGCCAGGGCCGACCAAAGCCGGCCCGATCCAGCTGCGGAATCCGACGGTCAGACGTTCGTGATCGAGGACAGCCTCGGCTACCTCGTCAATCGGGTGGCGCGTTCGATGGCCCATCAGCTCGTGGAGGAGCTGCGAGCAGCGGGCGTCGGCATCGGACAATGGGCGGTCCTGCTACTCCTGTGGGCACGCGACGGCATGAGCCAGGTGGAGCTGGCGCGGGTCGCGGCCATCGAACCCCCCACGGTTGTTCGCACCCTCGACCGGATGGTCCGCGACATGCTCGTCACGCGCGTTCCCGATCCCGACGACGGGCGTGTCACCCGTATCCACCTGACTGAGCGCGGACGGTCGCTGCGCGGTGAGCTCGTCCCGAAGGCGGTGGAAGTTAACGCCCGGAACTTGCGCCGGATGACCCTTAGCGAGGGCAGGACGCTGCGACGACTGCTTGACAAGCTCCTCATGAAGCAGGATCGATGATCGGAAGATCGCCCTCAGCTAGCTGATCCTCGAGCGTGACTCGCAAGTCCGAATGTCGCGCACCGTAGAGTCAGGCGGCGTCCCCGTCGACGTCGATTTCGCGTGTCTCAGCGTCGACGCCCACCGCGGCTGTTGCCGGCTGTGCCCTCACCATCACCAGCGACGCAACGGCACACGCCACGAGATCCGCCACGATCAACCAGAGTGTCAGCGCGATGGCGCTCGCCGTCGGGTGGGCGCCTGGTAGCACGGCCTCGGTCAAGAAGATGCTTCCGAATGTCGCCACGCCGATCACCAGGCCAAGCTGGATGATCGTGGTCAGGACCCCGCTCGCGTCGGGCGCGTCCTGCGGGGCAACCTTCGACAGAGCGACGGTCAGGATCGGACTCGCGGCCATGCCTTGCCCGAACCCGGCGATGAAGAGCGCCAGCGGCAACAGAAGGCCACCAGTCCCGCCGTCGGCGACCGTGAGCCCGACGAGCAAATAGCCGATCGCGGCAATGACGCAGCCCGCTGGGATGACCAGCTCGTGCCATCGGGCCGGCAGCCGTCGCCAGTTCAGGCTCGACAGCGCAAACCCGGCGGCTAGCGGCACGAAGGTGAGACCCGCCTGGAGAGCGCTATCGCGGAGTCCGCCCTGGAGGTGCTGCGTGAATGTGAAAAGAAAGCCGCCGTACGCGGCCAGAGCCAGAACGATGGCAATCAGCGCCGCGGGCATCCCCGGTGCTCGGAGCACGCGCTCCGAGATCAGTGGCGCGCCGCCGCCGCGCTCGACGGACCGCTCGATCAATGCGAAGACCACGATCGCGATGACACTCAGCGCCAGCGAGCCGAACGTCCAGGCGGGCCAGCCTTGTTCGTGGCCAAGCACGAGCGGGACGATGAGGAGCAACACCGCCGCAGACAGCGAGATCAGGCCGCCGACATCGAGTGGGCGGGCAGGCGCGGGTCCGTCGACCGGGAGGAACCGGAAGGAGGCGACCAGCAGGACGAGGCCGATCGGGACGTTGACGAGGAACACCGGCCGCCAGCCCGTTCCGAGCAGGTTCCCGCTGACCAGGACCCCGCCCGAGACCTGGCCGACGAGGCCGCCGAGGGCCAGGGTCGCCGCCCACAGGCTCAGCGCCTGGGCGCGGGCTGGTCCCGTGAAATTGCGCTGGATCAGGCTGAAGACCTGCGGAACCATCAGTGCTGCGCCGGCACCCTGAATGGCACGAACGACGATCAGCGTGAGGCTGGTCGGCGCGACCCCACACGCGAAGGACGCCGCCGTAAACAGCGCGAGTCCCGACAGGAATACCGTTCGGAAGCCGAAGCGCATGCCGAGTCGCGCTCCCGTGATCAGTAGAACCGCGTAGGCGATGACATAGCCAGCGACGATGAGCTGGAGGTCGGAACCGGACGCGTGGAGATCCACGCGGATCGTCGGGATCGCGACGTTCACGATGGAGGCGTCGAGGACGGCCATGAACTGGCCGGTCAGGATCAGGGCGAGCAGCACCTTCATGCGGCCCGACAAGCCAGCATCGGTTTGAGCGAGGGCGGCCGTTCGTGTCATCTCGCGAGCCATGCGCCGGAGTCTAAGCCCGCTCGGGGTCGGGGCGGGCTCGCATCTCAGGCTTGGGCACTTGTGGGTTCGTCGTACTCGGAGGCGAACAGGTAGCTGACCGCCAGGCTGCGGTACGGTCGCCAGCGCTCTGCCAGTTGGAGCATCTCATCGTCCGTCGGGAGATGATCGAAGCCGGGCGGATAGCACGACCTCCTCGCCGCCCGCGGCAAGCTCGCGGGCCACCGTCCCGCCGATGTTTCCAAGGCCGCTGATGGCTGTCGTCATGGGTTCTCCCAGATCTGGGCCGTCGTTGTTCCGCGTTCGGAGGAGCTATGAACGGCTATTCCTCCTGCAGGCGCTCGGTGAGCACGACCTGAATGACGCCCGCCACCGTCTCCTGGCGGGCCCAGTCGCGCTGCAGCTCACACGCGAGCGATACCCAGGTGATCGGAGTGCCACCGGCCTGCGCGACCCGTTCCAAGCCGGCCCGGTGCGCTTCGGCCGAGGTGCCACCGATCGCGTCGACCACCGGATAGACGCCATACCCTTCGCGCAGCGCGTCGAGCGCCGGAAACGCCAGGCAGATCTCCGTCCAGAGTGCGCACATGACCAGGTTCCGACGACCGGTGGCCCGGACGGCACCCAGGAAACTCGGGTCCTCCCAGGCGTTGAGCGTGGTTCGATCGATGGGCGGATGGTCCTCGAGGAGCTCGGCGAGCGGCGGGAGCGTCGGCGCGCCGCGGCCCGTCCTGACGTTCACGGTCGAGTGGACGATCGGGATTCCAAAGAGCTTCGCGATCTTCACCGTCGAGACGACGTTCTTGACGAGCAGGTCCCGATCCATCGACCGCACCGCGCCGATCTGGCTCGGCTGGTAGTCGATGAGAACGAGCGCCGAATTCTGTGGCGTGAGGAGGTGGTCGGAAATCGGGTCGCGTACGGTGTTGCTGGAGGCGACCGGCCCGTCGGCAGCGGTCATGGGTGCACCTGGGAGCCATAGCCCAGGTCGAGCCGAATCGACTCCATGAGCCAGAACGCGACGTCCGGGGTAAACACGTCCGCGGCTGCGAGCACGCCGGTGTACTTCTTGATGACGGGGGTAGCCGCCGCGTCGGCGACCGCATCCAGGTAGCCCTTGACGCCGGCCCAGGCATTCGCGCCGTACTTCTGGAAATAGGGCGCCGGATCGACGGTGTCGATTGCCGCCCGGGAGGCGGCGTCCAGGTCGGCCATGTACTGCTGGTGGAGCAGTATGTCATCGCGCGTGGCGAGCCTGCCCAGGTGACCGCTGATGAGCGTCTTCCACGGGTAGGTCAGCGCGTTGGCCGGGGCGGCAATATAGCCCGGGATGTCCTCGGACAGGTTGACGACGTAGACGGGCACCCAGCCGGCGTTGACGATGTCGATGAGCATCAGGGTGTCGTGCTCGGGGAAGTGGATGAAGCTGTTGTCGGGCGTGTGATTCGGGCCATGCCAGGCGAGCTCGATCCGTTCGCCGCCGATGTCCAGGGTTCGCCGGTCGGAGAAGGTCTCTTCCGGGGCCGGTCGCGCCGGATCGTCGTCCCGTAGCAGCAGGCGCCGCGTCTCCTCATGGCCGATCCGGACGACGTCCTTGCCGAACAACGACGAGGCGCCAGCGTGATCGGCATGGTGGTGCGAGTGCACGAGGTACGTGACCTTGTTGCTCACGCCATTCGCATGCGCGATCTCGTCGATCGCGCGCTGGATGTTGTGGCCGATCGTCGGCGGCGCGTCGAAGAGGACGACGCCGTCCGACGTCGTCAGGAATGCCGCGATATAGGTCCCGTCGGTCACCCAGTACAGGTTCCGCTCGACCCGCCCGACGTAGTAGCCCTGCTCGTTCAGCGCCGGGCCGAACGCAGACGCCGGGACAGGGGCGTAGTCGGGGAGGCCCAGCGCCTTCGCCTCCGTCGTTACTGTGGGGTTCATGTCAGGTTCCCTTGATTGGAGACGGTCCCTCGGACGCGTCGTGTCGCAAACTGGGTGTTCGGCTCAGCCGGCCCACGGCAGGGCGATCGCGCCCACCTGGCTGAGGATCGCCGCGAGGTCCTCGAAGGCCCACTGTTCGCTGATCCGTCCGTCGTCCGTGATCCGGTAGATATCGACGGCGTCCCATCGGACTGGGAGCCCGGTCGCCGGGACCCCGAGCAGATTGCCCGTGTGGGTCGCCGTCACGACGAGGCGCAGGGCGACCAGATCGTCGCTCGCGATCGCGTCCTGCACGGTTGCCTGGATGTCCGACAGGGCGCCGATGAAGCCGCCGAGGACGGCGGCGACATTGTCCACGCCCGTGACGGTTCCGAGCGCGCCGCCATGCCAGGCAATGTCGGCGTGAAGTAGTCGCGGGCGCGTTCCGCGTTGCCACCGGTGAAGACTTCGGCGACGTACCGCTGCGCAATGTCCTCGCGCTGGTTCGTGGTGATTGAATCGGTCATGGTCCGTTGCCCTTCCTCGTGGGGATGTCGACGCCATCGTCGTGTCGAACGATGGGCAATCGCATCCCGAAACTCCCTAGTCCGCGACCCCAGTGGCATGCTGAGTGGCGACGAGGGATCCCTCGTCGATTGGCTAGGAGGTCACGACGCGTGCAGTTGCTGGGCCGGGAACGCGAACGAGCGGCCCTTGATCGCCTGGTGGAGTCTGCCCGCGACGGATACGGCGGTGCCCTCGTCGTCCATGGCGAGCCCGGCGTCGGCAAGACGGCGCTGCTCGACGACGCGGTCGAGAAAGCCACGCCGCTGCGAATCGTCCGCAGCGCCGGGGTCGAGGGCGAGATGGAGCTCCCATTCGCTGCGGTTCAGCAGCTGTGCGCACCGATCCTTGCATTCGGTGAGCGCCTGCCGCCTCCGCAGCACGACGCACTCAATATCGCGTTCGGGTTGAGTCCGGGGTCGGCCCCGAATCCGTTTCTCGTCGCGCTCGCGGTTCTCGGACTGCTCTCGGAGGCCGCCCGGGAGCGCGGCCTCCTCTGCGTGATCGACGACGCCCACTGGCTCGATCGCGCGTCGGCCCAGGCCCTCGGGTTCGCCGCTCGCCGCCTCGCGGTCGAGCGGATCGCGATCGTGTTCGCCGCGCGGAAGATGGGCCAGGCGCTCCGGGGATTGCCCGAGATCCATGTTGAGCCACTCGGTCATCGCGACGCCCGCGCGCTCCTCGAGTCGGTCCTGGTGGGCCCACTGGACGACCAGGTGCTCGAGCGGTTGATCGTCGAGACGCGCGGCAATCCCCTAGCCCTGGTGGAGCTGCCACGCGGCCTGACTTCGTCACAGCTCGCGGGCGGCTTCGGCGTCCCGGCGGCAGCGCCCCTGCACGCCGGGATCGAGGAGAGCTTCCAGCGGCGAATGGCTGCCCTTCCGCGTGACGCGCGCCTCCTGGTCCTCATCGCCGCGAGCGAACCGACGGGCGACGCGACGCTCGTGTGGCGTGCCGCCGAGGTCCTCGGAATCCCGGAGTCAGCGGCACTCGCGGCGGAGTCGAACGGTCTGATCGCATTCCGGCCACGTGTTGCCTTCCGGCATCCGCTCGTTCGCTCCGCGGTATATCGCGCCGCCGGCGCCGTCGAGCGGACCGAGGTCCATCGGGCGCTCGCGGAAGCGACGGATCCGGAAACCGACCCGGATCGCCGCGCTTGGCACCGAGCGCAGGCCGCGGTCATGCCGGACGAAGACGTCGCCGCGGACCTGGATCGTTCTGCGGCGCGTGCCCAGGCACGCGGCGGGTTCGCCGCGGCCGCCGCATTCCTCGAACGTTCGGCCGCGTTGACTGCGGAGCCCGCGAGGCGCGCCGGCAGGGCCTTGGCAGCCGCACAGGCGAAGCTCCAGGCGGGTGCGGCCGACGACGCCGTCGCGCTTGTCGAGCATGCGGAGGTCGGTCCGCTCGACGACTTCCAGAGGGCCCAGGCCGAGGTCGTTCGCGCGCGAATCGCGTTCGCCACCAACCGCGGGAGCGACGCGCCGCCCCTGCTGCTCGCGGCAGCACGCCGACTCGAGCCACTGGACGTGCCGCTGGCGCGCGAGACCTACCTCGATGCCCTGACCGCGGCGCTGTACACGGGTCGCCTGGCGGGCGCCGTCGATACCCAGCAGGTGGCTCGCGCGGCACTTGCGGCACCGCGGGCGGCCGCTCCCCGCCCCGTGGATCTGCTCCTCGACGGGCTCGCGACGCTGATCGCCCAGGGGCCGACGGAGGGAACGCCGCGGCTGCGGGACGCGCTCGACGCCTTCGCGCGCCGGGACACCGAGGCAAGCGAGGCATTGCGCTGGCGGTGGCTGGCCGGCCGGGCGGCCCAATCCATCTGGGAACACGAGGCTTGGGACCTGTTGACGTCTCACCACATTCGAGCTGCGCGGGAGGCCGGGATGCTGGTGGAGCTGCCGCTGGCCCTCGACACGCGCGCCGGCGTTCACCTCCTTGCAGGCGAGACGCGGGCGGCGGCGGCGCTCGTGGAGGAGGCCGCTGCCCTCGCAGGGGTCATGGGCGATGGGACCGCGCCTCGCTACGGCCCGCTGGCGCTCGCCGCCTACCGCGGAGACGCGGACGAGGTCGCGAAGCTGGTCCGGACCGGCACCGACGACTTCCTGGTCCGAGGCGAGGGCCTGGGCCTGACGGCGGCGAACTGGCTGACCGCGCTGCTCAACAACGGCCTCGGCCGGTATGAAGAAGCACTCGCGGCGGCCGCGGAGGCGACCAGGATTCCGGGCGAGATCTGGTTCTCGACGTTTGCTCTGGCCGAGCTGGTCGAAGCCGCGTGCCGGAGTGGTCGTCGGGAGCGAGGCGTTGAAGCCCTGGAATCCCTGAGCGCATCGACGAGCGCCGGCGGCACGCCGTGGGCACTCGGCGTCGAGGCCAGATCGCGGGCCCTCCTCGCAAAGGGCGACGCCGCCGAGCCGCTCTACCGCGAGGCGATCGAGCGGCTGGAGCCGACGCGCCTCCGGCTCGACCTGGCCCGCGCGCACCTCGTCTATGGGGAGTGGCTCCGGCGCGAAGCCCGCCGCATCGACGCGCGGAACGAGCTCCGAGCTGCGTACGAGCTCTTCACGGACTTCGGGATGGAGGCATTTGCAGATCGCTCCAGGATCGAGCTCGAAGCGACGGGTGAGCATGCCCGCAAGCGGACCTCCGCCACGCTCGACCAGCTCACGCCGCAGGAGGCGGAGATCTCACGCCTCGCGGCCGAAGGCAGCACGAACCGCGAGATCGCCGCGCAACTCTTCATCAGCCCGAGCACGGTCGAGTACCACCTGCGCAAGGCGTTTCGCAAGCTGGACGTGACCTCGCGAACCCAGCTCGCGAAGAGGTTGCGATAGCGAGAGCGACCGGATCCGGATTTCGGGAGGAACTCGCCAGCCCGAGATCTGTTCCACGCACGACGGAACGGTCAGCCAAGCGGCGTGCTCGCCCTGAGCTCGGCGAGCTGTGCCCGCGCCGCGGCGATCAGCTCTTCGTTCGTGTTCGCGTGGCCCGCCAGGCCCCAGCCGCCGTCGGGAGCCTCGGTGAGCAGGACCCAGGTGCGGTCGGCCAGGGACGGGTCGCCTGCGGCGTCCGCAACGAGCGCCGTCAGCCGCGAGACGACCGCGATCTGCTTGGCACGGTCGAGCGCGCCGTGATTGGTCAGCACCTGGACGCGGACGTAGCTGCTATCGCCGTCGACGTTCGCGAGGGCGGACGCCGGTAGCGCGTGGACGAAGGCGGCGGTGTTCTTGCGGAACATCGGGATGTTGGGGACCTGCTCGATCGTCATCAGCTCGGTCGCGAGGTTCCGGGCCAAGGCATGGGGATCCGCGAAGGTTCCCTCGGCAGCGTACACATCGATCATCGGCATCGGAGTTCTCCTTCATTCGGTGGAGTCAGACTTGGGGCTGAACCGGATTCGCAGGTGCCGGAAGTGACCGGCGAGTGGCAACGTGGTTCGAGCCGATCAGCCGACGGCTGCCACGCCGACCGACTCGGCGGCTCGTTCGATGAGGCCCGCGACCTCGTCCGGGCGAGAGACCATCGCCACGTGGCTCGCCGAGACCTCGACGGTCGTCGCTCCCATTCTGGCTGCGAACTGGCGCTCGGCATCAGGCGGGATCGCTTCGTCGTCCTTTGCCACCAGGTACCAACTCGGGAGCGACTTCCACGCCGGGACCCCCATGACGTCGGTGAAGGCGGATCCTGTGAGTGCCTGCTGGACGGCCCACATCACCCGCGCCTGCGGGCGGTCGACGTCGGCGGCGAAGTGTCCGACGAAGTCCTCCTCCGAGAGCCAGACGAAGCCGCGCTGGTCTGTGAAGGTGTGGACCAGGGCCGGGGTCACTGGCCCCTGCGACAGGAGCCCTCCAAGTGACTCTCCTTCGTCCAGGCCGAAAGCGGCGACGTAGACGAGACCGACCACGTTCGGGGCGTCAGTACTGAGCGCGGTGATGATCTGGCCCCCGTAGGAATGCCCGACGACGACGGTCGGGCCGTCCTGGAACTCCAACACCTGCCGGAGTCGCGCGACATCGTCAGCAGTGCGGTCAGCGGGAGCTGCGGCGCGCGGACGCTGTATCCGGCTTCCTGCAAGCGCTCGATCACACCGCTCCAGCACGACCCGTCGGCCCAAGCGCCATGGACGAGAATGATGTTCGGACGACCAGTCATTTCGGGTGCCTCCTCTGAGGGACCGGTACGCACCGGTCGCGATGGTCACGCAGATCGGCGCCGAGTCTGGTCGAGATCCATGGCCCGGCGCATCCCTCGTACCCGCCATTCGTTCCGAGGCGGATGCGCGTCGGCCGTATGCTCCTCGGATCAAAATGGCGACCGTGCCGACTCCAGCGAACGAAGCGCCCGACACCCGTGCGGATGGTGCGAGGTCGCCCGGGGCGCATCAGCCTGGTATCCAGGGCCGCGAGTCGGAGCTCCGGCTGATCGGCGAGCACCTCGATGAAGTCGCCTCCGGTTCAGGTCGCGTGATCGTTGTCGAGGGTGCAAGCGGCATCGGCAAGACCCGGCTCCTCCTCGAGGCCGTCCGCGACGCGAAGCGGCGGGGGATGCGCTTCGGCGTGTCGATGGCCGAGCCGAGCGAGCGAACGGTCGAGCTCGCGGCACTGCTCCGTGCGCTCTTCGACGGGGTCCAGCCGCTGATCGCCCGGGGCGCGGTCCCGTCGATCCGGACCGAGCCGGGGCAGCGGTTCTGGCTGCTCCGCGACCTTGAGGACCTGCTCAAGGGGTCTGCGCAGTCCGACCCTATCGTGATCGTCATCGATGATGCCCAGTGGGCCGACGCTGGTACAGCCGCTGCTCTCCGGGCTCTCCCGCGCTCACTCGCGGGCTCTCCGATCGCGTGGCTGATCGCCTGGCGGCCGTCGCCGGAATCGGCGCCTGATGCGGCGAGCACGATCGAACATCTCAAGCGAACTGGCGCGACGCCGATCACCCTCGGCCCGCTCGACGGGGCTGCGACCGCTCGCCTGGCCGCAGAACTCCTGGGTGGGGAGCCGGATGAACACGTCCTCGACCTCGTCGAGCAAGCTGCCGGCAGCCCGTACCTACTAGTGGAGACGTTGCTCGGACTGCAGGAAGAGGACCGGATCCGCGTCGTCGATGGCCGGGCCGAGGTCCTCGACGGCCGGCTGCCCGACCGCGTGCGCTCCGGCATGCGCGAGCGGCTCGGACGACTGTCCCGACCGGCAAACGAGGCAGTGACGGTCGCCGCATCGCTCGGACGGACTTTCACGTTCGCAGAGCTCGCCCAGACGCTCGGCTGGCAGCCGGCGGCGTTGCTCGGACCCGTAGCCGAACTCATGGAAACGAACTTGTTCGTGGAGCGAGGCGAACGCCTCGCGTTCTGGCACGAGATCACCCGCGGAGCCGTCCGCCAGGCGATCGCCGCCTCCGCTCGTCGTGCTCTCGACCGCTGGGCGGCGGAAGTCCTCCTGCGGAGCGGCGCCCTCCCGGTCGAGGTGGCGATGCAGCTGGCGGCGAGCGCAGAGCCAGGGGACGAGGTCGCGGTCGCCACGCTGCTCGATGCGGCGAAGACTCTGATCGCGACGGACGCCGGGACGGCGGCAGAGTTCGGGCGACGAGCCCTGGAGATCTCCCCTGGCCACGATCCACTGCGCGGCGACATCGTCAGCACCACGGCGATCGCGCTCCACATCGCCGGCAACAGCGACGAAGCGGTCGCCTTTGCGGATCGGGCCCTGCGTGAGACGTTCCCGCCTTCTCAGGAGGCTGAGGTCCGCCTCAGCATCGCGGGGATGTTCGCAATCTCCCCAGAGATCCGGATCAGCGCGGGCCGAATGGCGCTCGCCCTGCCGGACATCCCGGACGTTCTGCGGGCGAGGCACCTTGCGTGTCTCTACCACAACCTGGTTACGTCCGGCCGACCTGACGAGGCTCGGGCGATGCAGGCGCAGGCGGACGCGGCCATCGGGCCGTCCGGCGACGTCCGAGCCTCGTTCACGCTGCACCTCGGCGAAAGCGCGGTCGAGTACGCGGAGGACGACTTCGGAGCGGCGCGCGAGCTCGTCGAACTCGCTTACCAGGAAGGCATCGGTGCCGGCGATGACCAGCGCCTCCGCCTGGCTCATATGTGGCGCGGCGAGATCCTCAGCGTTTTGGACGCCTACGCGGACGCATTCGTTGTCGCCGATGACGGTCTCGAAGCCGCGAAGCGCGACCAACAGGGCTGGGCCTACCAGATGTTCGAGACCTGGCGAGGGCGACTCCTCTTCCAGTCGGGCCAGCTGGCTGCGGCGCGCGCGACGCTCGAACCTCGATTCGCCGACGAGGACGGTAGCCACGCGATGGCGGTCCT
>JALYLB010000084.1 GCA_030774475.1 Chloroflexota bacterium
CGCCAGGTCCTCGGCGCCGTGCTTGCCCGTGAGCACGAGGACCGTGCGCATGCCGAGGCGCCTCGCCGGGGCGAGGTCGGTGCGCAGGTCGTCGCCGACCATGGCGACCTCCCGACGGCGCAGGCGCGTTCCCGTCCCCGCCAGCTCATCCGCCAGCTCCGTGAACGCTGCCCGGAAGACGGTCGGCGAAGGCTTGCCCGCCACGGTGGCCCGCCGTCCGGTGGCGTACTCGAGGCCGACGACGAGAGCACCCGAGTCGAGTGTCGGTCCGGCCGCGGTGAGCCACCATGGGTTGCGGTGCATGGCCACGAACGCGGCCCCGGCGCGGATCTCGCGGAACGCCCGATCGAGGTTCTCGTACGTGAGCTGGTCCTCGGAATCCCCGATCACGACCGCGTCGGCTTGGGCGCCCGCATCGACCGCCTCCCGGGAGAGCAGGCGCAGGTCGGACGAGCCGAACTCGCCGATCGCGTCGGCCGACCCGAGCAGGTAGACCGCGGCGCCGGGCATCTGGCTGGCGAGCTGGTGGACCGTGGCCGAGAGCGCCGTCACGATGCGCTCCGGCCCGATCGCGATCCCTCCCTGGGAGAGGCGGTGGGCGATCGCGGCCCGCGACCAGAGGGATGTGTTGGTGATCACCCGGAAGGGAACCGCCGCGGCATCCAGGCGCGCGATCGCGGCCCCGGCCCCGGCGATGGGCTTCCCACGGGATACCAGCACTCCATCCATGTCGAGGAGCAACACGCGAGTGCCCTGCAGGGCCGCTTCCAGCCCCGGTCCGCCGGTCATTCCTGCGTTCACGGCCGCCAACAGTAGACTGCTGGGCGTGAGGGGATCGCCTTGAGCGGACCGGTCGCCCTCCTCGGTGCCGACCGCTTCGTTCCCGCCACGGAGCCGCTGGATCGCGAGCTGCTCGCTGGGACGGGCAAGGCGCGACCACGCGTCGTCCTCCTGCCCACGGGCGGCTCCTCCGAGCGAGGGGTCGACTGGCTCGACTGGACGACGGTGGTCATGCACCACTTCGAGGCCATCGGCGCCGAGGTCGAGCCGCTCCTGATCAGCGATCGCGCCGACGCCGACGACCCTGCCTCGGCGCAGGCGGTCGGGGAGGCCGACCTGATCATGGTCTCCGGCGCGCGGCCGGGCGCGGTCCTCGACGTGCTGTGGGGAAGCCGCACGTGGGAAGCGGCGCGTCTCGCCCATCAGCGCGGCGCCGCCCTGGTGGCCTGTCGCGCGGGCGCGATGGTGCTCGGCGACCGTTGTCTGGAAGTCCGCCGCCATCTCGGCTGGCCGGTCCGCTGGGAACGGGCCTTCGGGCTCGTCCGCGGCGCCGTCATCGCCCCGCGCTACGACCGCATGCCGGAACCCTTGATGGCCTTCTTCATGCTCCAGGCCCCCGCGGACGTGGCCGTCCTCGGGATCGATGAGCGGGCTGCCCTGGTCGGGCGGAACGGCGCCTGGCAGGTCCGCGGTGAGGGGCGGGTCACCGTCTGGCGCGGCCGCCGCCGCAATCGCCACCGCCCGGGGGATGTCCTTCGGGTCTGACCGTGCGAGTCTTCCGGCATGTCTCGCAGATACGAGCGGGCTCTCGACGACGTGCTCGACCCGGTGGTCGCGGATCTTGGGGAGGTCCTCGGCGCCGACCTGATCGGGCTGTACCTCTATGGCTCGGCGGTGTCGGGCGGGTTCGACGGAGGAGTCAGCGACCTCGATCTCATCGCGATCACCGGTCGCGAGATCGGGGACCTGGACCTATCCGCTCTGGATCGTGTCCACCGAAGGGTCACCGATCGTGACCCCAGCTGGATGGATCGCCTCGAGATCGTCTACGTCGCCCAAGGTTCGCTCGCCGGTGGCTCCTCGAGTCGCGATCCGCTGGCGGTGATCAGTCCGGGCGAGTCCTTTCACGTGACCGGCCCCGCGTCTGACTGGACACAGAACTGGTACCTCGCGCGCGAGACCGGGATCTCGCTCGTTGGCCCGCCGGCCTCCGCACTCATCGCGGCGATCTCCCGTGCGGAGTTCCTCGCGGCGGTAGCCAGCTATCTCGGGTATCTGGCAGGCCAGGGATCGTCGCCCTACGGCGTCCTGTCCGCCTGTCGCGCCGTGCGAACTCTCGAGACCGGGAGCCCTTGCTCGAAGCAGGAGGGAGCCGATTGGCTGCGGGAACGCATGCCCGAATGGGCCTGGCTCATCGACGAAGCATTGGCCCGTCGGCTCTCGAGCTGCGCGCTCGGCTTTGACGACAACCGAACCCGGGAGGCGGCAGCCAGGTTCGTCAGCATCCTCGCGGCGCGGGCGCCCTCGCTCCCGGAGACGTCCTGAGGGTCTGAGTCGCTGTTGGTCCTGCTCCGCCCAGCGTCATATCAGATGTTTTGTGCGCCTGGCGCACAACCCCGACCGGTTTCGTCTCACAGGGGCGGCATGGCACCTGATTTGGTGTGTTCCGTGCGCGCAGGGACACAGAAACGACCACCTATGGACGGAGCGAGCACCCACGGAGCCAGAGCTCGCCTTAGTTGTGCACCCCACGCACAAGGAGTGCAGCAACGGCGTCAGCGCGGGGTGCCTGAGAGGGAGGCTGGTGGAGCGGCGTCGTCACCCCCCGGAGAAGTCCTGAGGGTCTGAGTCGCGGGTCGTCTGGCTCGGCCGAGCGGCGCGGCCGGCGAGCTGCCGCACCGAAGGG
>JALYLB010000085.1 GCA_030774475.1 Chloroflexota bacterium
AGCACAGCGCTGAGGCTCAGAGGCTTATGAGTTATGTGCTCTAAGCCAGCTCCCTAACATGCAATCAGGCTCCCCAATGCTCTCTGAGCACAAGGCCCCGGCCGTGCCCGGGATGGTCGGCCCAGCGACGCGCCTCGGCCCGTCTCCCCGACGGCCAGCTCGCCATCAAGCTGCTCGTGACCGACGAGCGCGACTGCGGCGCCTCCTCGCGCTGCCCGACAGCGAATGGCCGGCGTAGGGCCGGATAAGAATCCCGGCCGTACGAGGCCGGGACGTACCTTCGTCATACAGTGGGTGTTGACTAACCCGCGCGGCTATTGCCCCGACAACTCGACCGGGGTCTCGTGCCCGGTCGGCCTCGGCGTCAGCCTGGGTGAGCCGGCCGAGAAGCTGGAGCAGGTCTGACGACCAATCCCGGATCCCGCAGAGCGGAATGCGACCCGACGGCAATCGGGTCGCATTTCTTCGCCGACTGACGCGACCAGGAGCAGCCGATGCGTTTCCACACCACGATCCTCCAGGGCGACAAGACGGCGACCGGGATCCGCATCCCGGACGCGATCGTCGAAAGGCTGGGTGCGGGCAAGCGCCCGCCGGTCAGGGTGACGATCAACGGCTACACGTATCGGAGCAGCGTGGCGGTGCTTGGCGGTGTCTTCATGGTCGGCGTCAGCGCTGAGAACCGTCTCGGCACCGGGGTAAGGGGTGGCGACGAGGTCGAGGTTGAGATCGAGCTCGACACCGCACCCCGCGAGGTCAGCGTCCCGCCGGATCTGGCGGCCGCGCTTGACGCCGAGCCGGCGGCGCGACGCACGTTCGACGGCCTCTCCTACAGCCTCAAGTCGTGGCACGTGCTCCAGACGACCGGTGCCAAGACGGATGAGACGCGCAAACGGCGAACCGCCAGGTCGGTGGAGGTCCTGCGCGAAGGACGCGCCCGCTGAGCCTGGAGCCAAGCTGGGTCTGGATCAGCGGTGCTGCATCGCGGCGCGCGGTGCGGCCGCCACCTGGCTGAAGCCGTAGGAGGCGACGCCCCCGACCAGCCCGATGGCCAGCAGCAGCCACAGCACCGGCTCCGAGAGTGCGAACCCGATCGCGTGATCGATCGATAGGCTTCCAGCGCCCACCCCGAGCAGCGCGACGGCACCCGCTCCCAGAGCCACGCCGAACTCAACCCCGTGATTCGCGTTCCAGAACCCGTTGGGGAGGTGCACCTTGAGGGTCAGCACCACCGACTGCCCGATGAGCGCGGTGGCCGCCAGGGGCGTCAGTAGACCGAGCGCCAGCATGAGCCCTCCGACCAGCTCGCCGCCGATCGAGACCGCGGTCCACAGGCCGACCGGCCGGAAGTGCATCCCGGCCACGATCTCTCGCCACTTGTCGAGGCCGGGGCCGTTCCACCAGCCGAACGCCTTCTGCGCGCCGTGGGCGGCGAAGGTGAGGCCGACCACCAGTCGAAGGATGAGGAGGGTGAGGTTTGCAATGGTCATGTCTGCGGGTCCTTCGCGAATCCGGTGCGGTTCGAATTAGTTGCGTGCAGCAACCATGCCAACCTTACTCGCGTGTAGTTGCATGTGCAACTACGTCATCGCTCCACCGCGACGTCGACGGCCGCTGCCGCGCGGGCCTGAGCGACGTCGCCAGCGGCCAGCGCGTCGATCGGGCGGTGCCCGCCGAGGTGAGCGCTGGGCGACAACAGCCAGGACCGTTGGGCGTCGGGTGATCTCCGCGGACCCAGGGTAGCCAGCACGGCGGCGAGGTTCGCGAGCCGAGTCCTGAACCGGCGACGCCGGACCTCGCTTCCGGCCCGCCAGCGCTCGACGGTTCGCGGATGGGCACCGGTCGCGCGCGCCAGGACCGGCACCGAGAGGGTTCGGATCAGGGGGATCGATGCGGAAGGTGCCATGACCGATCCTAGCCATGCGGGTCGTCGCGTGTCGAATGCGACCAATCAGCGGGATCCGATGCGCGGCCGCCGCCTGCGCCGGCGCCCAGAACGTCAGCCCGCAGCCGGGATCGGCAGCGTGAAGCGGACCGTCGTCCCCGTGCCTTCAGCACTGTTCGCGCTGATCTCGCCGCCCTGCGCGATCACCAGCTCGCGTGCGATCGGGAGCCCCAGCCCGGAGCCGCGAGACGCGGGCCCTCGGTAGAACCGCTCGAAGATCCGACTCATGGTTTCGGCCGGCATCCCGCTCCCGCTGTCGGTCACCTCCACCTGGGCGACGTCGGGGGAAGGGCGGCTGAGCACGACCCGGATCTCACCACCTACGGGGGTGTGGCGCAGGGCGTTGCCGAGGAGGTTGCCGAGCACCTCGCGCGTGCGGGTCGGGTCGATCTCGAGGGTGGGCAGGTCCGCGTCGATCGCGGGCTCCAGCGTTACCCCGGCCTGCTCCGCCTGAGGGCGAAGGCTGTTCAATGTGTCGCGGACGAGTGCCGTGAGGTCGGTCGGCTCACGATGCAGCCTTAGCTGGCCCGCTTCGGCCAAGGACAGAGTCCGCAGGTCCTCGACGAGGCGCGAGAGCGTGCGCGTCTCTTCCAGCAGGCTGGACAGGTGCGCCGTGTCCGCGGGGTAGACACCGTCGAGCAGGGCCTCGAGATTGCCCTGGATGACGCTCAGCGGCGTCCGCAGCTCATGGGAGACATCGGCCAGCAACTGGCGCCGCTGCTGCTCGTCCTCCTCGAGGCGCGAGGCCATGGTGTTGAACGCTCGCGACAGTCCGCGCAGCTCGCGGACCCCGTGCTCCGGCACCCGGGCCCCGTAGTCCCCCGCCTCGACGCGTCCAGCCGCGTCGATGAGATCCCCGAGCGGCATGGCGGCGCGGCGCGCGCCACCCGCGACCAGGACAACGAGCAACAGGATGCCCGCCGCGATGATCCAGCCGTGCGAACCGGCGACCAGCCCGCCCAGGACGCTGGCGATGGCCAGGAAGAGGAGGGTCGACCCGCCCACCGCGATGAGCACGAGGATGCTGACGAAGATCACTACCCTCGCCAGGAAGCGGGCGCGCATCGGTCGCCAGCCGCTCCCCGGGCCCCACTCGCCGGGAGCGCGAGCTGCGCCGGGTGACCAACGCGCCGGTGGCCACTCCTCGCCCTCGGGCCACCACGGCGGCCGGCGACCACCGCGCATTGCCCAGCGGCGGCGAGAGGAGCGACCCTGTGGGTCGGGTTGCTCAGGCATCGGCCAGCTTGTAGCCGACCCCGTAGACCGTGAGCAGGTACTGCGGTTCCCGGGGATTGGCTTCCAGCTTGCGCCGGATGTTCTTGACATGGGCGTCGATCGCCCGCTCATAGGATTCGAAGGCCACCCCGTGGATCGCATCGAGGAGCTGGGCCCGGGTGAAAATGCGCCCCGGCTGGCGGGCGAGCGTGGAGAGCAGCTGGAACTCGGTGGTAGTGAGCTCCACCGCCCTCCCGGCAACCGAGACTCGCATGCGAGGCAGGTCCAGCACCAGGTCACCGGCGGTGAGGCGCTCGTCCGCCGGGGTGTCGAGCTGACGGCGCAGGACGGCTCGAACCCGCGCCACGAGCTCGCGGGGACTGAACGGCTTGGTCACGTAGTCATCCGCCCCAAGCTCCAGCCCCGCGACGCGATCGACCTCGTCGTCGCGCGCGGTGAGCATGATGATCGGGATGCTGCCCTCGCGGCGCAGCTGGCGGGTGACATCGAGCCCATCGAGCAGCGGCAGTCCCAGATCGAGGACCACCAGGTCGGGGCGATCCGTCCGCGCCCGCATGAGCGCTTCGCGACCATCGTGCGCGGTACGAACCGCGAAGCCCGCCCGCTCCAGGTAGTCGCGGACGAGCTGGGTGATCTTGGGTTCGTCGTCGACCACCAGGATGGTTGGCATCGGTTTGGGCATGGTAGTCGGACGGGCGGCCTGTGCCGCCC
>JALYLB010000086.1 GCA_030774475.1 Chloroflexota bacterium
GGCAGGCTGAAGCCCATGGTCGAGAAGCCACCGGACGTGATGTGCGTTCGGGGGAAGCGGGTGACCCAGCGCTGCTTGACCATCCCTTGTGGGAGGCCGGCACCCGTGACGACGATGGCATCCGGCCGGGTCGCGGCCTGCACCTCGCGGATCGCCCGGGCCATCGTCATGGGCACGGCCGAGCTCCCGGACTTGACCCCCACCTGCGCCTGCCAGGCATGGCGGCGGCGCTGGATCTCGGCGAAGTAGGCGGTCTCGCCGTAGGACTCGGGCCCTCCGCCAGGTCCCAGGGCGGCGAGGAGGTCCGTCAGCGCCTCGCGAGCGTCGCCGAGGAGCGGCACCTCTACGGGATAGTTCTTGCCGATCTCCCCGGCGTCGACGTCGACCTGGATCAGCCGACTGGGCGGGATTGCGAAGGTGATGCCCCGGCGATACGACGAGGCCGACCAGTCCGTGAAGCGGCAGCCCACCGAGAGGATGACATCGGCGCCGGACGCGAGCTCATTGCCGCACGTCGAGCCAGTGTCGCCGATAGTCTGCCCGGCGAGCTCGTGCGTCTCGTCGATCGCGCCCTTGCCCATCCAGGTGGTCACCACCGGCATGCCGAGACGCTCGGCAAGTGCCGTGACCTCCGCGGCGGCGTTGGCGGAGATCACCCCGCCGCCAGCGACCAGGACCGGACGCTTTGCAGCGGCCAGGAGGGCAGCCGCGCGCTCGATGAGGTCGGCGGCGGGCCGCGGCCCTGACAGTGCCTCACGGCTGCCGGGTTCCTCCATCCGCACCTCGGCCGACTCGGCCTGGACGTCCATCGGCACATCAAGGAGCACCGGTCCGGGCCGGCCGGAGAGCATCTGGTTCCAGGCACGGTGCAGGACGAACGGAAGCTCGTCGACGCGCGACGGCGTCCACCACTCCTTGACCACCGGTTCGAAGATGCGAGCGTTGTCGGCCGCGTGGCGGCGCTCCACCTCCTGGAGCAACCCGCGGCCGCGCATGTACGTATGCGGCGACCCAGTCATGAGCATGACCGCGGTGCTGTCCACGTAGGCGGTCGCCATCCCGACCACGGTGTTCGCGGCTCCCGGTCCGATGCTGGTGAAGGCCAACAGGGGCGCGCCGGATGCTCGGTAGAAGCCATCGGCCAGATGGACCGCGGACTGCTCGTGCATGACCTGGATCGTCTGGATCGCGTCGGACCGATCGAGGAGCGCATCGGTGAGGTTCCAGGATCCGTGGCCGGGAATGCCGACCGCGTACTGGACCGCGTGGCGGACGAGGGATTCGACGATGATCTGCGCGCCTGACATGCGCCGCGTCGTCTCGCCTGCGATCGCTGATGACTGGGTCGCCGTGTCCTGGATCGCCACGTCCGGTACCCCTGCCGGCCCTCCCGGCCGATCGCTGGCAAACGTTTACACGGAGGGCGCTGCCGAGGATAGCAGGGCGGATCGGCGAATGGAAGACAAGTCCGGAGGCGCGATACGATGTCCGCCTCCTGTGAGGGTTGACCGATGCAGACACGGCAACTGAGCCCTCTCGCTCGAACGGTGGCCGAGACGGCCACCGACATCTGGAACGACTCCTGCGCGATCGACGAGCTCGAGTACGCCATCGGCTTCGGCGCTGTCGGCGCCACGGCCAATCCCACCATCGTCGTCGACAACTGGAAGGAGAGCCCGGACCACTGGAGCGATCGCGTGCGGTCGCTCGCCGTCGAGCAACCCGCGTGGACACCCACCCAGCTCGCATGGGCTGTCGTCGAGGAGATGAGCGTGCGCGGCGCCGCGCTCCTCGTTCCCGCCTTCGAGGCGCATGCCGGGCGGCAGGGCCGGCTCTCAATCCAGACCGATCCCACCCTCTTCCGCAGCACCGAGCCGATGGTGGCGCAGGCGATGCGCTTCTCCGGCCTCGCGCCCAACATCGTGATCAAATTCCCCGCGACCAGAGCAGGCATCGACGGGATGGAGGAGGCCACCTACCGGGGCATCAGCATCAACGCCACGGTCAGCTTCAGCGTGGCGCAGGCGGTGGCCGCCGCAGAGGCGGTGGAGCGGGGCCTCGCCCGCCGCAAGGCCGAGAGCCTGCCAACCGACCGGATGGGTCCGGTGATCACCATCATGGTCGGGCGCCTGGAGGATTGGCTGCGGGTCCTCACCGAGCGCGACGGGGTCATCGTCAACCCCACGGCGCTCCCCTGGTCGGGTGTCGCCGTATTCAAGCGGGCATACGGGATCTTCCGCGAGCGCGGCTTTCGGGCTCGCCTGCTCGCGGCTGCGATCCGCCACCACCTGCACTGGTCGGAGTTCATCGGCGGGGACGTGATCGTCACCCTCCCCGCGGTGTGGCAGCGGCGCTTCAATGCGTCCGCGGTCGAGGTCCGACCGCGGATGGACGACCCGGTCGACCCGGCGGTCGTGGACGAGCTTCGGGCGCGCTTCCCGGACTTCGAGCGCGCGCTGGAACCCGATGGCCTCTCCGTGCGCGAGTTCGACGACTTCGGGCCGAGCGTCCGCACGCTCCGCTCGTTCATCGCCTCGTACCAGGAGCTCCAGCATCTGGTGACCGATGCGCTGCTCCCCAACCCGGACCTGGCGCATCCGTGAGCTTGCCGAGCATCCTCGGCACGGCTCCCCCCAACGACCTGCCGCCCGATGAGCTGCGCCTTCGGCCGGACCAGTGGGGCCACGTCGCCGTCGATCCCGCGCGCGCCGGATGGCGCTACCTCTCCTTCGCGACGCATCGGCTGGCCGCACGCGGACGGATGGCGGTGGGCGTCGCGACGTCAGAGGTCGGGCTCGTCGTCCTAGCAGGCTCGGCGCGCATCGAGCTCGATGACGGACATGCGTTGGATCTTCCCGGGCGCGCATCCGTCTGGGATGGCCGGCCGTGGGGCGCGTATCTGCCCGCTGCGACTCGCGGCGAGCTCCGCGCCGGACACACCGGCCTTCGAGTCGCCATCGCGTCGGCGCCGAGCTCCGGCGCGGCTGCTGGTGCCCAGCCTGTCGTCATCCGCCCGTCCGACGTGCGAGTCGAGGTCCGCGGCGCCGGCCACGCCACCAGGCAGATCAACCACATCATCACGCCCGAGTTCCCCGCCGAACGCCTGGAGATGGTCGAGGTCTACACCCCGGCGGGCAACTGGTCGAGCTGGCCGCCGCACAAGCACGACATTGACGACATGCCCAACGAGGCGGTGCTCGAGGAGATCTACCACTACGCCTTCCGGCGCCCCGAGGCATGGGGCATCCAGCGCCTCTACCGACGCGACGGCACCCGGGATGCCCTGTGGGCGGTCCGCGAAGGGGAGGTTGTGCTCGTGACCGATGGCTACCACCCGTTTGTGGCCGCGGACGGCGACGATGCCTACTACCTCAACGCTCTCGCCGGCGATCGGCGGACGATGGCTTGCTCGTACGACCCGGATCTCGACTGGGTGCGCGGGACCTGGACGGCGGCGACGCCCGATCCGCGGGTGCCTCTCGTCCCTCCGCGCTAGCTAGCCACTGAACACCGCTATCTCCGCCAGCGTCCGCATGCCCTCGCGGGCACCGGCGCGGGTCACCGACAGGCTGGCCGCCACGACGGCAAATCGGGCGGCGGCGTCGAGGTCGACGCCTGCCGCCAGCCGCGCGGCTAGGGCACCATTGAGGGTGTCGCCAGCACCGGTGGCATCGACGGTCGTGACCGGTGGCGCCGCGATCTCCACCGCTGGCCCACTGCTGCGGACGAGCACGGCTCCCGCTCGCCCAAGCGAGACAAGGACAGCCTGGGTCGGATCGCGTCCGCCCTGCAGGGCACCGAGCAACCTCCGAGCCGCCTCGCTCGGATCCTCGGCAGAATCCGCAACGAGGCTTGCCAGCTCCAACGCGTTTGGGGTGAGCACGTCGGCAAGCGCCAGGGTGTCGAGATCGAGCCCGTCGGCGGGGGCCGGATTGAAGATGGTCACTGCGCCTGACTGACGGCCGATCCGCATGGCGGTTCTTGCTGTAGCCGTCGGGATCTCGTGGCCAACCAGGAGCACGTCATCGGCGCGGAGTCCGAAGTGCTCGAACGCCGCTTCGACAAGCGCCTCTGTCAACCGAGCATTGGCCCCCGGCGCAACGGCAATGAGGTTCTCGCCGGCGTCGTCGACCATGATCAACGCCACGCCCGTCGGGCTCTCGGCGAGCGGGACGATCCCATCGGTGGCGATACCCTCCCGCTCGAGGGCGAGACAGGCATCGGCGCCATCGGCGTCATCTCCAACCGCTGCAATCAGCACCACCTGCGCGCCAAGCCGGGCCGCAGCGACCGCCTGGTTCCCGCCCTTGCCACCGTCGAACCGGCGGAATTCGCCCCCGGGCACTGTCTCGCCCGGTGCCGGCAGCCGAGACGTCTTCACGACCAGGTCCACGTTGACAGACCCCACCACGACGACCCGCCCACTCATGCGCCGACCGGGATGACGATGACGAACTTGCCGTCCTTGTCGGGGTGTGGGCCGTCATAGAGCAGATGCCAGGGCACGAAGTCCTCCGGCAGCTTCCTCACCGGAACGAGCGTGTCGGGGGGGTTCGACTTGCCCCAGATGCTCGAGATGCGCGGGTACCAGACGTCCTCGATGCGGACGGCGGTGACGGTGAAATTGTCGGTTTCTGCCGGGTCGCGGGTGGCGGTGAAGCCGGACATGACCCAGGCATGCACGCCCTTCCAGACGAGAAGGCCGGCGGGTCGATTCCTGAGGCGGACCTGCTTGGCCGCGAGCTGAATGGCGGCCTTCAGCGTGCGCTGGATGCTCACCTTGTAGCCTCCGTATCCGAGCTTGGTCAGGCCCAGGGCCCAGGCTTCCGGCTCCGCCCCGCCCTCGCGGTCGGGGACGAGCGATCGAGCGTAATTCCAGAGGCGCAGCTGGGTCGCCTCGGTGACATCGGCTCCCTCATCCATGATGTTCATGCTGGTCTGCATGGCCGCCGGCAGGCACCACGTGTCCCGGAATTCCCGCGCGTAGTCGCCCTTCTGGTAGAGATCCATGGCGAACGGGCCTGGGGTGGGCGATGGGCTCGGAGTGGCGGTCGGTGAGCCGATGGCGGTGGCCGTGGGTGTTGGCGCCAGCGAGAGGGGCGTGGCTGCAGGCGAGTGCTCCCGAGCCCACGGGGTGACCGATGGCCACGCCGTCAGCTGCGCACCGCTCAGGGTTTGAACGGTCGCGGCAAGGCCCGCGACGACCACCACCATGCTCGCCAGCACCGCTGCCACCCTGCGCGGTCGCGGCTGCCGTAGCCAGCCGCCGGGGCGGGGTGGCTCGCCGATGCGCGCCATCCGCGGAGCGAGCGCAATCGCCAGGATCGCGACCTTCAGCCCCATCCCAATGGCGAACGCGGCGGGAATTGCGGCGAGCCCGATCCGCGGTGCGAGACCGCCGGCCGCTACGACGATGGCAACGAAGCCCGCGATCGAGGCGATGGCGGGCAGGAACGTGTTCTTCGTCGCGTACAGCGCGCGGCTGAGCAGGTGGGTCAGGCTCTCGAGCGGCACCGAGATTGCGAAGACCGCCAGGATCCCCGAGGTGCGGGCCACGTCCTCCTCGTCAAAGGCGCCGCCGCCCAGCAGGACGCGTATGGCGAGCTCCGCGACGACGACCAGGGCGATCGCCGCCGCGGTCGTGAGGACCACGATCGTCGCCAGGTTCGTGCGGAAGAGGCGCGTGAATCCGCGCCGATCGCCGGCCGCGGCGGCCGCGGACAGCGCGGGGAACGCAGCAATCGCGAACGAGGCGCCGATGAGGCTGACCGGCACGCTCTGGAAGTTCCGAGCGAAGCTCACCGAGCTCACCGAGCCAGCGCCCAGCGTCGAGGCTACCGAGGTGAAGTACAGGAATGTGAGTGGCTCGATGGGATGGCTCGCCATCTTCGGCACCATCAGCCGCAGGAACTCGCCGACGCCGTTGGTTCGCAGGCGGAGGCTGGGCCGAGGTCTGAAGCTCGTGGGCCAGATGCCGACCACCCGGATCGCCAGGTGGAGCGCCGCCCCAGCGACCGCGCCGATCGCCGCGGCGTAGATCCCCAGGCGGCTGGCCAGCAGCACGGTGCCCGCGACGATCCCGCCGTTGTAGAGGATGGGTGCCAGGCCGTAGGTCACGAAGCGCTGCTCGGCGATCAGGACCTCGCCAAGCACGATCGAGATGGCAAAGATGACCGGCGTGACGCACATGATCCGGAACAGGCCGACGTACAGCTCGCGCTGGGCGCCGCTGAAGCCGGGAGCGATGAACGAGAGGGACTGCTCCGCGAAAATGAAGAGCACGGCCGCGGCGATCGCCATGACGACCACCGACAGGGTGAGGATGGTGCGGCCGAAGGCGCGGGCAGCCTCCGCTGCTTCGCCCTTCAGGCCGGTGAAGATCGGGACGAACGGGGCGACCAGGCCACCGGCGACCAGGACGTCGAGCGCGAGCTCCGGCAGGACGAAGGCCGCGTTGTAGGCGTCGAGGTCCGAGCCGGCGCCAAACGTTCGCGCGAACATCCGGTCGCGGACCAACCCCATGAGGTAGCTGCCAAAGGTCAGCAGCGAGAGGAAGACCGCGCCGCGGGGCAGATAGACGGTGGCCAGCGCCCAGGCGCGGCGCACGAGCGTCGTGTTCGTGGACCCTCCCCTCAGCACCGCGGGATCATGCCGTGGGGTCGGTATCGGCGCAAGGAGGACGCCGCCGCAAGTCAGGCTTGCGCTATGACCAACGAGCGCCTCCCATCACCAATGGAATGGCCCCTCGTTCGCCGCGTGGCAAGTCCTGCTTGCAGAATAACCAGGGAAGCCCGGTCTGATGGTCGCCCGATCGTCGTATCGCCAGTGTCGCTTGCAGGTGCTCGCCCGAAGTCCGATCAGTAGGGTCCGGCGACCGGCTTCACCGACTCAGCGACGAACTCGGCACGGCACGTCAGCAGCACCCTGACTGGATCTTGTTCTCCGCCGCCGGCCGGGGTGCAGTCGCGTGCTGCCGGGTCGTCCAGGTGGCCGACCACCTCGATCCATTGCCCGCGAGGCGGCATCGTCACGCCAGAGGCGGGATCGATGTTGACCGCGATTCCCGCACTTCCGAACCCGGCGGTTTCGGACATAGCGAGCTCGTTATAGCTCCCGCAGACCAGCCAGGCTGGGCTTGGCTTCGGCGTCGCCCCACACGTCCCGCCCAACCCGGCGTCCGGCGGGATCTGCGGCCACCACCCGCGGATGCGGATCGAGGTGGACCCATGGCATGCCAGCAGCTGCAGAGCGGTGCGGGGTCCCAGCGGCGCGGGACCTTTGACGAGGGCCTCGAGGTTCATTGGTGAGGCAGTGCATGGCCGCGCCGTTGCCGCGATCCACGGCTGACCGCCGGGCTGGCCCGCAGCCACCCAGCCCAACCAGTCAGGGCACTTGAATGGGGTGGTTTGCTCGGGTGGTTCGCAGCCGGAGACAACCAACGGCAGCCGCAATCCAGAGAGCTGGTACCACGCATACCCATCCGCGCTGGCCGGCCCGGCCACAACGAAACCCAGCTGACCCGCGTCGATCGTACCGAGCTGGGCCCCAGCCGTTCCCGGCTTTGCGCGCACCGTCAGACCGTCGACTGCGCGAGACCGTCGATCACAATCGCGCTCGCCGCGGGCGAGGAGCTGGAGGCCGGTTCAGTCGGCGACGCGATCGGGGACGGGGTCGCTGAAGAGGTGACCCCAGGTGAGGCGCAGCCGGCAAGCGCGACCACCATCGTCGCAACACTGAGTAGCCTGCGCATGTTCGTCCCTCGGATCATTCCAACCCGGGTGCTAGTCGCCAGGACACTGGAATCGTTCATCTGCCCATTGGTCGCTTGCGGGATATCGAATCCTTCGGTCTCGTCGGAAATTGCGCCGCAGGCCCAGGAGGTCACGATCACGTGACGTGACCGCGGGACCAAACGTGGCGTGGCGGGTTCAGAAGCAATGCGAAAAGGGAGGTGGGCGCGAGCCCACCTCCCTCGTCCGTTGGGTCGTGACGGGTTAGTCGACGACCATTCCGAACGGTGCGCCGCCGCCGGGGATCGAGATCGGCGAGGACGACAGCTCGGTGACCGAGGCGCCGCTGATCGAGAAGGCGCTGATCTGCGCGGTCCCGGAGTCGACCACGTACAGGTAGGAGCCCGACGGATCGACCGCGGCGTCGAAGGCCTTGAGGCCGGCGCCGCTGAGCGCCGTGCTACCAGCGAGCGCCAGCGTCCCATCAGTCGCGATGGAGTAGCCAGAGATCGACGACGAGCCGGTGTTGACCGCGAACAGGGTGTTCCCGTCCGGAGTGATCGCGACCCAGCAGGGGGCGGTCTGGTTGTCGGCGAACGGCGAGCCGCTGATCGCCGTGAGGGTGCCATCGGCGGCGACGTCGTACACCGAGACGGTCCCGTTGCCCGCGCCGTCGTGCGCATTCGAGACGAACAGCTGGTCGGGGTTGGTCGGCCGGAACGAGCTTCCGAACGGGCCGATCTTCTGCGCGGCGAATGGCGAGCCAGGCGCCGCCGTCAGGCGGCCATCGGCTCCCACCGAGAAGCTGTCGATGAAGGACGGACCGGCGCTCGGGCCAACGCGCATCCCGACCAGGTGGCGGCCATCGCCGCTGAAGAGGACCTGGCCCGGGAGGGCGGTGTCGGGCAGCCAGTAGGTCGAGCCCGCGATAGGCGATAGGTGACCGCCGGCATTCAGCCAGTAGCCGGTGTAGTTGCTTCCAACCGGACCGAGGTTGGCGACGTAGACCAGGCTACCGTGGACGGTGACGCTGATCGGGGCGTTGCCATTCGAGCTGGCGATGTCGACCAGGCGGAGCGAGCCATCCGGTCGAACCTTGAGGACCGAGACCTGGTCGCTGGCCGCATCCACGGCGAGCAAGTAGCGCCCGTCGGCCGTGCGCTGCAGCGAACCAGCGGAGCCGGTGGGGGAGCCGGTCCCGGCGCCGCCTGCGGCAAAGGGCGTGCCGGGGATGGGCGTGAGGGTGCCATCGGCATGGCGGTTGAAGCCGGAGACTGTGTTGCTGGCCGTGTTGTTGTTGACGTAGACGTGTCCGGTGACGGCCGATGCCGACACCAGGCCGGCGCCCGCGGTGGCGAGCGTTGCGGCCACCAGGCTCGCGATAGCGACGAAGCGCACGAGGATTCGCATGTTGGGAAGAACCTCCAGTTTGGGGCGGTCCGGCAGAGAAGCCGGGTGCGTCCGAGGCTAGGGTTCGGGCGTGACAGGTTCGTGGCCGGTAGGTGACGCGTTCGTGAACGTCGGCCGGTAGGCTGAGGCCGATGGAAGTCCTCAGCCGGTTGCAGCTCAATCGCGCCCTCCTGGAGCGGCAGATGCTCTTGCGCCGATGGCGGCTGCCGGCATCCGAAGCGATCGAACGGCTGGTTGGCATGCAGGCCCAGGTGCCGAGCTCGCCCTATATCGGCCTCTGGTCGCGCCTCGAGGATTTCGACACCGACGAGCTTTCGGCCATGGTCCGCGACCGGGATGTCGTGCGCATGACGCTGATGCGCGCCACGCTGCACCTGGTCACGGCTCGCGACTGCCTTGCTCTACGCCCTGCCTTGGGGCCCTCCCTGACGCACGCGCTCTTCGTCGCGACGCCGTTCGGACGAAACGTGGAAGGCATGGATCTCGACGAGCTGGCCACGGTCGGGCGCGCACTGCTCGACGAGCACCCGATGACTCTCGCCCAGCTCCGGAGCGCCCTCGCCGAGCGCTGGCCGGACTGCGATTCGAGCTCGATGGCCTACGCGGTCGCCTTCCTGGTCCCACTTGTCCAAATTCCCCCGCGGGGGATGTGGGGTGCGAAACACCGGGCCACGCTCGCCCCGGTCGAGTCGTGGCTCGGGCAATCGCTCGCAGTCGAGGCTCCGCCCGACGAGATGGTCCTGCGCTACCTCGCTGCCTTCGGACCCTCCACGGTGGCGGATGTGCGAGCCTGGTCAGGGCTGCGCGGCGCGAAGGATGTCGTGGAGCGGCTCCGGCCGCAGTTGCGCACCTTCCAGGACGAGCGTGGCCGCGAGCTGTTCGACGTCCCGGACGGTGCGCTGCCAGATCCGGCAACGCCGGTACCGGCGCGGTTCCTACCCGACTTCGATAATGTCCTCCTTGGCCACGAGGACCGCAGCCGGATCTTTTCTGACGGGATCAACGTCTCGCGCGTTATCGGGCGCCCGACGGTTCTGCTGGACGGCTTCGTGGCTGCAACCTGGCGCCTCGTGCGGACTGCCGGATCGGCGACCTTGGAGATCAGGACCCTGCGGGCACTGACTGACGCAGAGGTGACCGAGGTCGCGGCAGAACGTGCGGGACTGCTGGCCCTGCTCGCGCCGGAAGCCGGGGGCCCAGAGGTGCGGTTCAGTCCTCGATAGGAGCGGCACGCTCGAAGACCAGTTCGAGCCCGTCCTCCTCGTCCATCTGCTCGCCGATCTGCACGAACCCCAGCTTGCCGATGAGGTGCAGCGAACGCTCATTGTCCGGGCTGACGGACGCACGGAAGACCCGCACGACCGGGTCGCTCCCGGCCCAGCCAAGGAGGGCACGCACCGCTTCGATGGCATAGCCGCGGCCGCGGAAATCTGGAAGCAGGCTGTACCCCACCTCCAGCATGCCGCGCTCGTCCGGCGGACCGTGAAAGTTGATGGTGCCGATCACCGCGTGATCACCTTCTCGAAGGACGATCGGCCGAACGAGCCAGCGGCGGATGGCGGGATCGCCGCGCATCTGGCGAGCGCGACGCGTGAGGTGCCCGGCGTTGTCCTCCAGCCACTCGGGGGAGTAGACGGCGGCTGTTGCCTGTCCCACCGTCGCCACGTCGCCGGCGAGCAGTGCCTCGATCCGCTCGGCGGAGAGCGAGGGAAGGTCCAGCCGTTCGGAGGAGATCGTTTCCGGATCCATCCCCGGAGCGTAGCGGATGAGCGTTGGCGATGGCCGTCGCACACTCTGGTATCAGCCGCCCGTTCTGACGGTCTTAGGGCCGGTCTGGCCGCCGGAAGGCACCATCGGCTCGTCCAAGCGATCGTAGGCAAGATGGAAGGCCTGCATCGGTCGCTGCCTCGGCATCTCCACGCTCGAGCCGCGGTCGCCCGCTGGGGGGCTGGCGCCGGAATGCGCGCCTACGGCCGCCAGGACGGCGTTTTGGCAACTTGCGGAGTCTGACCCGACCCGGGCCACGGCCGACCCGTACGCCGGGGGCTGCGATCGGCTTCAATGCAGTCGATGTTCAGCCGCCTCCCCTTCATCCGTCCCCGCGAGCTGCCGGACCCCACCGCTCCGCACGAGACACGATTGATCAGCATCCTGCGGCCGGTCGTCTTCGGTGCGAACGACGGCCTCGTCTCGAACCTGGCCCTGGTGATGGGCGTCGCCGGCGCCCGTCCCAGTCCAGGGGTCATCGTCCTCGCCGGTGTCGCCGGCGTGCTGGCCGGGGCGTTCAGCATGGGAGTGGGCGAATTCATCTCGGTGAGGAGCCAGCAGGAGCTGCTCGCGTATCAGCTCGCCTTCCAGCATCGACAGCTGCGCGAGGAGCCGGAGCAGGAACGCCGCATCCTGTGCGAGATCTACCAGGGGCGGGGGTTCACCGACGAGGAGGCGCGTCATTTCGTCGATCGGCTCTTTGCCGACCCGGATGAGGCAGCTCGCTTGCTCATCTTCGAGGAGGTGGGTCTCGATGCGCGGTCCATCGGGTCCCCTTACCAGGCCGGCATCAGCTCGTTCTTCGCGTTCACCCTGGGTGCACTCGTGCCGCTGGTTCCCTACCTGCTTGCCTCGGGCCCGCTCGCCTTCGAGGCGAGCATTGGCCTCAGCCTCGTCGCTCTCTTCCTGCTCGGTGTAGGGATCAGCGTCCTGACCCATCGCAGCCCGCTATTGACTGGCCTCCGCCAGGTTCTGCTGGGCGGGATTGCGGCCGCGGTGACCTTCGGCGTCGGCTCTCTGATTGCCGTCAGCGCCTAGGCCGATGGCGCCGCATCGGCGGGCTTAACCGCCTTGACGATGGCGCTGTGCAGGCCGTCGCCCACCGCCTGCGTCGGGGTCACCGAGACATCGGCCAGACCGACCGCACGCAGTCCCGCCTCGAACTCGCTGAACGAGAGGACGCCGGCGACGCAACCGACGTACGAGCCGCGCTCGAGGCGCTCCTCAGCGGTGAGCCGGTCCTCGGCGACGATATCGGCGATGCCGATCCGGCCGCCAGGGCGCAGGACGCGAGCGATCTCGCGGAAGACGGCCGGCTTGTCCGCGGCCAGGTTGACGACGCAGTTGCTGATCACCACGTCGACCGAGGCCGCCGGCAGGGGAATGGACTCGATCTGGCCCTTGAGGAACACGACGTTGGTCGCGCCAGCCTCGGACGCGTTGCGCTCGGCCAGGGCGAGCATCTCATCGGTCATGTCCAGGCCGAAGGCTCGTCCGGTAGGGCCGACGCGCTTGGCGGAGAGCAGGACGTCGATCCCGCCGCCCGACCCGAGGTCAAGGACCCGTTCGCCTTCGTGGAGCTCTGCTACGGCGATCGGGTTGCCGCAGCCCAGGGATGCCATGACCGCCGGGCTCGGAAGCTCCGCGCGTTCGAGGGCGGTGTACAGCTCCGCGCTGCCGATCTCGCCGCTTGCGGAGGCGCCGCATCCGCAGCTGTCGCCGCACCCGCACCCGTCGCCGCAGCAGGCCGCGGCCGTGTCGCTGGTGAGGACGCGCAACGCCTCGGCGGCGTAGCGCTCGCGAACCTGCTCGTGGATCTCGGTGGTCATGCGTTCTCCTCTAGGGCTAGGCGACCTGGACAAGGCCGGACAAACTGGCGCCGATGCCCGCCCAGCGGTGGGCGAAGTCCGGGCTGAGCGCGTAGTAGATGAACGTGCCGCGGCGCTCCGTGCTCACCACGCCCGCCTCACGCAGCACCTTGAGGTGGTGGCTGATGGTGGGTTGGGTGACATCACAGCAGTCGGTGAAGTCGCAGGCACAAACACTTCCTGGGGCGGCACTCAGCTGGCGGAGGATCGCCAGCCGCACCGGGTCGGCGATGGCCTGGAGGAGCTGGACATCGGGATCGACGCTCTTCATGGGTGGAGTATATGGACCATTGTCAATATAGAGGCCGATCAATGCGCCGCCTTGGCCCGCGGGATGTGATGCCTGTGTCCCGTAACTCCCAACCACAAGGCATCCGGCCACCGGTTGTGACGCGGTCCGCACGCGGCAGCACCCGAGCGGCGCTCAAGGACCGTTGCTGGCCCGCAACTTCGTAGTTAGGTGACAAGGGCCGCACATCGCCCCGCGGCGACCTGCGAGACGCGCCGTTACGACGCGGTTGTGGCCAGCGCCGAGAGGTCGTAGAGGGTCCCCCTCCCCACACTCGTCACCTGGGTTCCCGCCGAGGCTGCCCAGGCGTTGACCTCGGAGACAGTCGAGCCGGAGCCCTGCCCGCGTGGTCCGAATCCACCTGCCCCGCTGATCAGCACGTATCGGACCTTGCCGGCTGCCACCAGGGCCTTGAACTGGTCCAGCGTCGGAGCCGGGTCGCTGCCCATGAACCCGCCCATGGCCATCACCGGCGCCCCGGTCGCGAGCTCGATGGAGCCTGCCTCCTGCGCCGATGTCGTGGCCACGATCCATGTGGTGCTGCCGCGATTGGCGAGCAGGTACTGGACCAGGGTGCTGTCAGCGGTGATGCCGCCGCCATCGGCGCCACCGGCGACCCCGCCGCCGAAGCCGCCGCTCACCGTTGGGCCGGCCGAGGGATCACCGCCTGAGTAGGCGGTCTGCATGGTCTCGATCGCATACGTCGCCGGCCCGGCGAGCAGCATTGCCACCCCCAGTCCGACTGCGAGCAGCTGGGTCTGAACCTGCTCAAGGGAGGGAGGCAGGGAGACGATCACCGCGGCGACCGCGGACACGACGACGATGACCAGTCCGAGCCCTGGCGCGAAGGTCGGTGTGCGATCGAGGAGCTGCCAGGCCCAGATGCCGCTGCCCAGGATGGCGGCGCCGAGCACCGGTCCGGCCCACCAGGTCCGGCTCCGCGCCGACCAGAGCTCGACGACGCCCGCGCCGACGAGCGCGCCCACCGCCGGGGCCATGGCGACCGCGTAGTAGCTGTGGATGATCCCGGTCATGAAGCTGAAGACGGCGACATGGACCAGCAGCCAGAGGCCCCACATCAGGTAGCCGGCGCGGGCACGGTCGGTGCGCGGAGCGTGGCGCCGCAGCCAGAGGCCGCTCGCCAGGCCGAGGAGCGCGAAGCCAACGAGCCAGCTGATCTGCCCGCCGAGCTCCGCATTGAACAGGCGCAACAGGCCCGACGCGCCGGAGAACCCTCCGCCGGGACCGCCGGGACCACCGCTGAACCCTCCGCCCCCACCGCCACCGCCCGAACCGAAGATGCGCGCCAGCCCGTCGTAGCCGAAGAGCAGGTCGAGCGCCGAGTTGTTGGTGCTGCCCCCGATGAACGGTCGCGCGGTGGCGGGAATGAACTCGACGGCCAGTACCCACCAGCCCGAGGCCACAACGACAGTGACGAGCGCGACCGCCAGTCCGCCGAGTCGACGCCAGACATGGCCCGGGGCGGCGATCGCGTACGTCACCGCGAAGGCGGGGAGGACGAGGTAGGCCTGGAGGTACTTCGTGTTGAACGCGAGGCCCACGAACAAGGCCGAAAGAAGCACCCACCGCATCCGGTCATCCTCGATCGCGCGGACGAACGCCCAGGCGGAGGCGACGAGCAGGAGGGTGAGCAGGGCGTCGGGGTTGTTGTAGCGGAAGATGAGGACCGCGGCGGGGGTGAGGGCCGCCACCAGCGCGGCGATGATCGCGGCTGCGGGACCGAACGAGCGACGGACCACGGCGAACAGAAGCGCGACCGTGGCGACCCCAGCGAGCGCCTGCGGCAAGAGCACGCTCCAGGAGCTGAGGCCAAACACCCGCACGGAGAGGCCCATGAGCATGGTGGAGAGCGGCGGCTTGTCGACGGTGATGAAGTTCGCTGCGTCGATCGAGCCGAAGAACCAGGCCGACCAGCTCTGGCTGGCGGCCAGGGCCGCCGCCGAGTAATAGGTATTTGCGAAGCCGCTGACGGTGAGGTTGACGACGTAGAGGACCGCCGCCAGGACGGTCACGCCCCAGAAGGCGGGCTGCACCCACGCGGCATCCTCGACCCGTCCTCGGACGATCCAGGTGAGAAGCCCACGTCGTGATTGATCGGGAAGCTCCAGGCCGATGCCCGGGCGGGTAAGGGTGGTCATGGCAGGATCCTTCTGAGGGAGGCGGAAGAGGCGAGCTCGCGGTCGCGGACGATCCACGAGCGCAGCACGACGAAACGGAACAGCGTGGCCAGCCAGTTCGCGCCGATGAGCACGCCGAGCTCGACAAGGCGCGAGGCATTCGGCGCGACCCGATGGAGGGACAGGATCGCAGCGGTTGACACGATCAAGGCCAGGCCCAGCGCGACGAACCCGCCAAGGTGATCACGCGCCGCCGACTGGCGGTCGCGGACACCGAAGGTGAGACGCCGGTTGGCCGCCGTGTTGCCGACCGTGGTGAGCGCGAGCGCCGAGAGGTTGGCTACCGAGGCGGCGGTTGCCGCCCTCAGGACCGTGTACAGCATGGCGTAGGCGACGGTGCTGACCAGCCCGATGGCGGCGAAGGTTGCGATCTGGCGTTTGAGATTCACGCCGCGAGGATCGCGCTGCGACCCTTTCGAATCGGTTACGCGAGCTGGGCGGCCACGACTGCCAGTCCTGCTTGCGCCACGGCGATCGGCACGGGCCAAAAGCGGAATCCGGGGCCTCTCGGTCGTCGGGCTGCCAGTGATGCTGGCACGACGACAAGCGAGCGAGGGATCAGGTCCCGCCGATGGCCGTAGTGGCAGTCCTGCTTGCGGTTCGGCCCCGGGGGCGCCTGATTCAGTTCGGGCTAAGGCGGCCCTTTGGCCAGCTGACCTGCATGCGAGCGCCGCCAGTCGGGGCGCTGTCCAGGCGCCATCGGCCTCCGCTGGCTCGCACGATCTCGTCTGCGATGGCCAGGCCCAGGCCGGCACCACCCCCGGTCTCGGTGGCCCGATGGAATCGGTCGAAGATCCGCGAGCGGTCCTCCGCCGGGATCCCCGGACCGGAGTCGTCGACAGTCAGCTGCACGCGTCCCGCATCTCCGGTCACCGCGACGTGGACGCCGCCGCCTTCCGGCGAGTACTTGCAGGCATTGTCGAGGAGGACGCCGAGGAGGCGATCGAGCCAGTCCGGTGGCGCGTTCACGATCTGGCCGTCGGCGGCTTCAAGGTCGAGCGTCTGGCCGCGAGCCTCGGCGATCGGCCGGAACCGATCGACGGTCTGCGCGGAGAGCACGCCCAGGTCGACCGGCTCACCCTCCGGTTGACCCTGGCTGGCGTCGAACCGCGACAGCCACAGGAGATCGTCGAGCAGACCGCGCATCCGCTTCGACTCGCCGCTGACCCGCTCGAAGGCATCGCGGTACCACTCCGCGTTCCGATCCTGCGAGAGGGCGAGCGAGGTGTGGGCCTCGATGACCGAGAGCGGGGTCCGAAGCTCATGGGAGGCATCGGCCGAGAAGTCCAGCTGGCGTCGCCGTGCGATCTCAATGGGGGTTGCCACCCGCCGGCCGATGAAGACCGCCCCGAGGAAGACGACGATCAGGAGGATCGGCCCGATGATCACCTCGGCGACGATGAGCGTCGATTGCGTGCGGCTGATATCGGTCATGTCCTGGCCGACGACCAGGTGGCCGTCGGTAACGTCCGACCCGGCCAGCCGGATTGGCGTCTGGTTGATGGTCGCAGTCGTCGGCGAGGTGACCCGATACCAGTTCGCAGGCAGCGTGGCTGATACGTTCGTCGCCACCGTTCCGTCGCTGCGGACGAGCCAGGCAAGAACGGGCGGCCCGAAGGGTCGGTCGTGGGGGCCTTCAGGAGGCCCCTCATCGCCGCCACTGGGCGGCGAGCTGCCCGTCATGGCCGCCAGCGCCTGCGTCAGCCGGTCGTCGACCTGGTGCGTCAGGTTCGAGGAAACGATCGCGAGCACGGCCACGGCGATTGCCAGGTAGACCGCGGCAACGGCCACCGTCGTGCCGAGCGCCACCCGGACCGATGCGCGGCGGACGTCCTGCGCGCGGCCGGTCATACCTCCTCCAGGCGATAGCCGGCGCCGCGGACGGTAACGATGCGAATGCCGGCGCCGGGGAGCTTGCCCCGCAGCCGGCTCATCTGGACGTCGATCGCGTTGGAGCCAAGCGGCTCTGTCTCATCGGCCCAGGCGTGCTCGGCGATCGCCTTGCGGTCGACCACGGCCGGGGCACGGCGCATGAGAAGCTCCAGGATCAGGTATTCCGTGCCGGTGAGGTTGAAATCGCGCCCCGAGGACGCGACCGACCGACGCGCCGGGTCGAGCACGAGGTTGCCCTTTTCCAGGAGCGGACCGTCGATGCCGCGCGGGCGCCGCTGGAGCGCGCGCACCCTGGCAAGCAGCTCCCCGAAGTCGAAGGGCTTGACGAGGTAGTCGTCCGCCCCGGTGTCCAGGCCCCTGATCCGGTCTGCTGGGGTGTCACGCGCAGTGAGCATCAGGAGCGCCGTCGGCCTGCGGTTACGCCGCGCCCAGGCCACCACGTCGATGCCTTCCGCGCCGGGCATGCGCCAATCGATGATCGCCACGTCGTACTCGTACCAGCGCAGCTGGTCGATGGCCTCGTCGCCGCGATCCACGGCGTCGACCTGGTAGCCCGACTCATTCAGGCCACGGACGATGATCTGCTGTAGCCCCGGATCGTCCTCCGCGACGAGGATGCGCATTCGTTCAGCCGCCTCCCTGCGAACCGGCTCCAGTGTGCGGTGCGAGCGTCTTCGCCTGGATGGAGACCCTGCCCGCCCGCGCCTCGGAGCGGGAACGCGATGTAGACACGAGCCGCAGGGCGAGCACCGGGCAGGCGTCAACCGCCCGACGCGCGAGATCTCCGAGTCGGTCCGGGACCGCCCCTTCGCGCAGGATCGGATAGCCCCAGTCATCGAGCGCGATCAGCTCGGGGAGCAGCTCGGCGCACATGCCGTACCCATCGCATTGCGTGCGGTCGACCAGCAGTCGTTCGCTCACGCCGAGCGCTCCACCACGGCGGATCGTCGCAGGCATCGACCGCTCTGGTGAAGAACGAATTCGGGGGCGAAGACGTCAAGCGCGCTGCGCACGAGGGCGGCGGCGCCGTCGGGGTGGTGACACGCGCCGCGCCCCACGATCTCGGTCGACCAACGGTCGAGGTTGGCGACGTCATCGGCCTGCGCGGAACCGGACGCCAGGCGGCGCATCGCCCAAGCCATGGCTCCCAGCCCGAACAGGCAGGGTCCGCATTGGCGGGCGCTCTCCGCGGCCATGTAGCTCACGATCTGCTCGGTCGCCACGACGCCGCAGGCATCCGATTCAAGGAGGCCGATGAGACCGCAGCCAAAGCCGAGCCCGCGCTTCGCGAGGCGCTGCGGGTCGAGGGGAACGTCGAGCACGTCCTCCAGAGATGCCCATCCTCCGAAGTAACCCCCGAGCAACGCCGCCTGAAGGTCGCCGATCCGGCCGCCGGCGGACTCGATCACCTCGCGCAGGCTGGTGCCGTATTCGATCTCGCGCACGCCGGGCGCCGTGAGGGGCCCAGTGACGGTCACCAACGCTGTTCCCGGTGTCTCCGCACGCCCGGCCTCGCTGTACCAGCGGTCACCAAAGCGCGCGATGAGCGCCGCATAGGCGAGGCTCTCGACGTTCTGGACGAGAGTCGGCCGTCCACCGACGCCGCGCTCGAATGGCCGCGGCGGGCCATCGGTGGGCCGCGCGTCGCGATCGTTCAGGTAGTGGACCACGGCAGTCGACTCGCCCGAGACGTAGCTGGCAGGGGCTTCGACCACGCGGGCCGCCAGGCCGTCCGGCATCGGTCGCTCGCGGAGCGCCGCATGCATGGTGGTCAGCGCCTGGTGATGATCGCTACCCACGTACAGCACCAGTTCATCAGCCCCAACCGCGAGCGCCGCGAGGACCGCCCCGTCGATCACGAGATGGGGGCGAAGGGCCATCAGGGCCTGGTCCTTCGAGCTGCGCGGCTCGCCCTCTGCGCCGTTGGCGACGACCACGGCACCGCGACGCGCCCGCTCGGCGACGGCGCGCCACTTGCGCCCGACGGGGAATCCGGCGCCCCCGCGCCCCAGCAGGCCGCTGCGCTCAAGGGACGAGACCAGGTCCTGGCGCGCGGCCTGAACCGGCAGCTCGCCGAGGCGCGCCGCATGCGCCGCGTACCACTCGGCACCCGTCGCGAAGTCTGGGCCGGCCAGGAGCCGAAGAGAGCGGGTCATGGCGGTCATCGATATTCACGCTGTCCGGGCGCCATCGGCAGTGCCCCTGCTCGCGACGCCTCCGCATCGTCCGCGGTCAGCAGCCGCCAGGCGACCGCCCCGAGCACGCAGATCAGGCAGGCCGCGTCAACGGCCCACATCCAGATGGCTGGGCTGTCGCTGCCAGTCCCGAATCCGTGGACCAGCGCGATCGGCCACGCCGCGTAGGTCAGCCAGTGCACGGCGCGCCAGGCAGCGTGCCCAAGCCGCGCCCGCAGCAAGCTGGTCACCACGATGGCGGCCAGCAGGTAGAGGGCGACACTGCCCAGACCCAGCCAGATCTGCTTGTAGGGCGATGAGAAGGGGACCAACGCCGCAGCGACGCCGAGGCTGGTGTACGGGTCGATGACGGCGATGAAGATATGGATCGCCAGGAAGACAAGGGTCAGAAGCGCCAGTGAACGGTGAAGCTCGGCGCTGAGGAAGCGCGGCCAACCTGGGCGCTGCCAGCGAACCGTGGTGAGGATCCCCAGGCAGACAACGCCGGTCAGCATGATGAGCGACACGATGCCGGCGCCGCGGGTCGCGTACCACAGCAGGCTCTCGCTCATGTCACGGCCCCCGATGCGGCCGGCCACCCTGTCGTCGTGTGAACCTGGCCATCCTGATCGATGAGTCGGGCGGCCAGCCCGTGCTGCTCCAGCCAGTCAGGCGCCGGCGCACCCATGACGATGGCGCTGGTGGCGGCGATGTTCGCATCGAGGCAGCTGGCCGCAGCCACGGTGGCGGTACGCCAGGGTCCATTTGTCGGTCCCCCGGTGCGCGGGTCGAGCAGATGATGAAGGTGGATGCCTCCGCGGCTCCAGCGGCGGACCGTGGTGCTGGAGGTGGCGATCGCCCCGTCGTGGAGCGTGATTACCTCGCCTTCGCCGTCGGTTGGCGTGGAGCTGTCCTCCGAGACGAGGACCCGCCATCCTCCGTCCGGCGCAGTACCGGAGACGGCGATGTCGCCGCCCAGGCTGACCAGGGCTCCCTCCGTGCCCGTCGCGGCAACCGCAGCGGCCGCTGCCAGGTCGGCGGCGAACGCCTTGCCCGTGGAGCCAAGGTCGAGCTCGACTCCAACCGGGAGGCGAACGCTGAGACCCTCCTCGTCGAGCTCCACGACCCACCAGCCGGGGACCGGCTCGAAGCGAAGCGGTGCGGGGGACCCGATTGGGGAGGCGATCCGCTCGAAGTCGTCGTCGTAGCCGATGAGCTGCATCGCGCGGCCGACGGTCGGATCGACCAGGCCGTCGCTCAGGCGTGCGCCTCGCAGCCCGGCGGCGACGGCGCTGGCCAGCAAGGGGCTGACCGGGACCCGCTGCCCCGCCAGTCGATTCAGGCGGACGAGCTCGCTGTCGGGTCGAAATCGGCTGTATGTCTGATCAATAACCGCGAGCAGGCGAATCACCGCGGCCTGGGCCGCGGCGAGGTCGCCGTCCTCGACGACCAGGGTGACGCCGGTGCCGAGGGCCTGCCAGCTCGTCGCGTCAGCCACGTCACGACCCGCCGCTGACCGCATTCGAGCCGCTTCCAGACGAGGAGCCGACCCCCGAGTTCGACTGGAGTGGCGTGGTCGCGGAGCTGTCGCCCGACGCGGAGCTGTCGTCCGACGTCGAGCTCGAACGCGTGCCGGAGCTCGAGGTCGAACCCGTCGAACCCGTCGAACCCGTCGAACCCGTCGTAGTGGCCACCGTGGTCCCTGGGTTGGAGAGAGCAGCAACGCCGGAGAAGCCAAGGGTTGCGGTCGCGCCGACAAGCGTGACGCCGACGGTGATGCTTCGCAGCCGCCGTGTCGCACGGTTGCGGTCGGCCGGAGTGAGACGTTGCGCCGTGGTCATGGCCGGTAGTGTCGCGCACCGAACCTTTCGAAGCGATTACACGGGACGTAACCATTTCGAAAGAGCCTCCGCGAGACCCTGTCGACCAAGAACGAATCACATGAGGTCGACAACCATGTTTGAAGCAACCAACCAGCCGGCGCCTGAATTGCCGGCCGCAGAAATCCCACAGGACTTCCACCCAGGCAGGTCGCGGGCTACCGGCTGGCGAAAGACGGTCGTGGGCGCCCTGCTTGCCGGCATCGTCGCCGGCGGGGCATCCGGCGCGGGCGCTGCCGCACTCATCGGGTCGGGAGGCTCAGCAGCCTCTTCCGCGAGCACGACGGGTGGGTCCGCATCGGTCGCAAGCACGGTGACCACGGTGGCCAACGAGTCATCGGCGGTCATCACCGCGGTGGCGAAGGTGGCACCGGCAGTGGTCGTCATTAAGACGACTGGCGCGAGCGGGCCGTTCGGGCAGTCGAGCTCGGGCGTCGGCTCCGGCTTCATCTACCGCGCCGATGGCTACATCCTCACCAACTATCACGTGGTGGAAGACGCGACATCGGTCAGCGTTGAGTTGGCTGATGGGCGGACCTTCACCGGCACCGTCGTGCGCAGCGACGCTGCGGCCGACCTGGCTATCGTCAAGATCAGCGCGACAGGGCTGTCGACGGCTGTCATCGGCTCGAGCTCGAGCTTGGCGGTCGGCCAGCTGGCCATCGCGATCGGCGATCCGCTCGGCGAGTTCGCGAACAGCGTGTCGGTGGGGATCGTCAGCGGCCTCAACCGCAAGATCGAGGTTGGCAGCTCCCAGACTGGCGCGGAGGCACTGAGCGGCCTGATTCAGACCGATGCCGCAGTCAACTCCGGGAACAGCGGGGGACCGCTCGTCAACTCAGCAGGACAGGTGGTCGGCATCGTGACGGCAACCGCTTCCACGGCCGAAGGGCTTGGCTTCGCCATCCCGATCAACGCGGCCACGGTCCTGATGAGTGGCGCAACGAACGCCACCGCATGACGCCGGGCCCCACCGGGGTCAGCGACCGTCGACCTCAAGCTCGTCGACGACCTCGCTGACCCCAGGGATCTCGTTCAGGAGACCATCGATCTCCTCGGCGATCTCGATCGACTCGACCGAACCCCGCACGAAGATCGTTGACCCGGCGGCGTCGACCTCGATCCGGTCGCCGGCGGCGAGATCCGACCTCCGCAGCGCGGCCAGCGCCTCCGCGAGGAGCGCTTCGTCGCGGGCGGGCGCATCGGACGAGAGGTCCGATGGTTCGAGCTCACCGGCCTCGAGCTCCTGCTCTGCGCTGGGGGCTGACCCCGCGTAGTCGGGACCACTCTCGTCCTCGCGGAAGCCCGAGAGCACCCGGTCGGTCGGCGGCACGTACGGCACACCTTCCTCGGTGGCGACCCATGGGTCGTCCGTCTCGCCCTCCGCCGGTGCGTCCAGCAGGTCCCCCTCGTCCTCGGATGGCAGCGGGAGACGCTCAGGCAGGTCGTCGCGTCGGTCCATCAATCACCTCCTGTCACAAGACGTGGCGCAAGTGTCGTGCCCGAGTGTCAGGCCGAACGTAGGCGGCCACGGACGTCCGCTGGCAGGACTTCGGCGGACCAGGCGTGGACTCGATCGTGATCGGCTCGCCATGCCTCCCAGGCCGATGCAGCCCATGCCTGCACTCGCTTGGCGTGTTGCTCTGGGCCGGCGGCTGATGCGACGTCCGCGATCGTCAGCCACCCGCGGGACGACGGCGGCGCGAAGTCGGGCCACCCCCGACGGCCCTGGGCCAGGTACTGGTGCGCCGCGCGCACGGCTGTGCCGGTCCACCCTTCGTCGAGCGCCAAATGGAGGCCGATGAGAGAGAAGGCGGTGGAGATCCTGGGCGTCGGCTCGGCGGCGTGTTGGGCGCCGTAGGCATCCACCGTCAGCTGGTGGAACCGGCCGAGGTCGCGGACGTTCTGCATTTCGTTGGCGATCACCTCGGTGCATAGGTACCAGCAGGCGGGGGTGGCATTCACGGCGCGGTCGAGTGGCCACTCGCTGAGGGGTAGCTCGAGCCCACAACCTGGGCAGGCCGTGATGGTCGTCGTCACACGGCGAGGATGCGAGCCTGCATCGCAGGCGGTCAACAAGTGGCCCTTTCCCGGGCCCGGGTGAAGTGCGGCATGCTGCACGAGCACATGCACGAACAACACGCGGGGCACGACCAACACGCCGGTCACGACGAGCACGCCGGTCACGACGAGCACGCCGGTCACGACCAGCACGCCGGTGACGACCAACACGCGGGGCACGACCAGCACGCCGGTCACGACCCCGAGGCATTTCGGCGGCAATTCTGGATCGTCCTGGCGCTGACGCTCCCTGTCGTGGCGTGGAGCGCGGAGGTCCAGGATTGGCTGGGGTACGTCGCGCCGCGCTTCCCGGGGTCGACATGGATCCCCGCGGTGCTCGGCACAATTGTCTTCGTCTACGGCGGCCGGGTCTTCCTGGTCGGAGCCCGCAGCGAGCTGGCCAACCGCCTGCCGGGCATGATGACGCTCATCAGCCTGGCGATCGTCGTCGCCTTCGTCGCCAGCTGGGCCGCCACTCTGGGTGTCTTCAAGGTCGACGTGTGGTGGGAGCTGGCGACGCTCATCACCGTCATGAGCCTGGGGCATTGGGTCGAGATGCGTTCGATCATGCAGGCCCAGGGCGCGTTGTCGGCGCTAACGGAGCTGCTTCCCGACACCGCCGAGCGCCTGACCGAGCACGGAGTTGAGACTGTGCCACTGAGCGCCGTGGCGGTGGGGGACATCGTGCTGGTGCGCCCGGGGACCCGGGTGCCGGCCGACGGCGAGGTCGTCGAGGGCGCGGCCGACGTCGATGAATCGATGATCACCGGCGAGTCGCGCCCGGTCCCCAAGGAGCCTGATGCCAGGGTAGTGGCCGGAACGGTCGCGGCAGGTGGCAGCCTGCGGGTGCGGGTGAGCGCCATAGGTGACCAGACCGCGCTGTCCGGGATCATGCGCCTGGTGGCCGAGGCCCAGGCTTCGAGCTCGCGTGCACAGGTCCTGGCAGACCGGGCGGCGGCAGTGCTCTTCTTCGTCGCCCTCGGCAGCGGGGTGATCACCCTCGCAATCTGGATCGCGCTGGGCCAGCCCGAACAGGCCCTCATCCGTACGGCGACCGTGCTGGTCATCGCATGCCCGCACGCGCTTGGGCTCGCGATCCCGCTGGTCATCGCCATCAGCACGAGCCTCGGCGCTCGCAACGGGCTCCTGGTCAAGGATCGCCTCGCCCTCGAACGGGCCAAGGACGTGCAGGTCGTGATCTTCGACAAGACCGGCACGCTGACCCGCGGCGAGCCGACCCTGACGGGCGCCTTCCCGGTCACTGGCGTCACCGAGGACGAGCTCCTGGCCCTGGCGGCTGCGGTGGAGGCCGATTCCGAGCATCCCCTCGCGCGCGCCATCGTCGCCGCGGCCAGAGAGCGCGGCGTCCGGATAGCTCGTGCCTCGGGGTTCGAGGCTCTCCCTGGGCTGGGGGCGCGCGCCACGGTCGAGGGCCGGCCCATAGCGGTCGGTGGCCCACGACTGTTCAGCGCGGCCGTAGCCGGGATGCCCGACGCGGTCGCGGCCAGGGCCGAGTCGTGGAGTGCGGAGGGGCGCACGGTCCTCTTCGTGTTGGACGGCGACGAAGTGCTCGGGGCGGTGTCGGTCGAGGACGCGATTCGCCCGGAGTCGGCGCAGGCGGTTCGTCGATTGCACGGCATGGGGCTCCGCGTGGCGATGATCACCGGGGATGCGGAGGCGGTCGCCAATTCGGTGGCGCGGCAGATCGGCATCGACGAGGTCGCTGCACAGGTCCTGCCAGCCGACAAGGCCGATGCGGTCAAGCGTTTCCAGGACGGCGGCGTGCGGGTGGCGATGGTTGGCGACGGGGTGAACGATGCACCCGCCTTGGCACAGGCCGATGTTGGCATCGCCATCGGCGCCGGCACCGATGTTGCGGTCGAAGCGGCGGGGATCATCCTCGTGCGTGACGACCCGAGGGACGTGGCGGCGGCCATCGAGCTGTCGCGTGCGAGCTACGCCAAGATGATCCAGAACCTCGTCTGGGCGACGGGCTACAACGCAGTGGCCATCCCGGTTGCGGCCGGCATTCTTGCGCCCATCGGCTTCATCCTGCCGATGAGCGTCGGTGCGCTGGCGATGAGCGTATCGACCGTGGTGGTGGCTCTCAACGCCCAGCTGCTCCGCGGCCTGCGCCTACGGCGCTGAGAGCGCGATCGTAGGCGTCTTGGCACGCCGGTTGCATCGAAACGAGTCCTGGGAGGTGCTCGGCTCGCCCGTCGGGCGCCTCCCGCCAGCGCGAGCACGGCACGGGGGCCTGTCCCTACCACGGATCGGGACCATCGTCCCAAGCCTGTCAGGACCCAGCGGGGGGCAGAGGTAACCCCCAGCGACGTGACCAGAGCGCTACAGACCGCACCGCGAAGCGCTCCTACCGTTGAGCACGTCCCTCGATCGGAATGGGACGCCCAACGGGAGTCACGTCGCAATGTCCTTGAAGCTGCTGCACCAATCGAAAGCTCCTCGCCCGGTCCGCCGAGCTGCGGGACTGGGCTTCGTCACCCTGGCGGTCGCGGGACTCCTCGCCTGGACTCCGGGGGTCGTCGCCGCGTGGAACCAGAGCGCCGCCGAGTCAACGCTCTGGCAGCTCATGAACGGCGACCGCGTTAACAACGGGCTGCACCCGGTCCAGCAGAACAGCACCCTCGTCAGCCTGGCCCGATGGCGCAGCAAGGACATGATCCAGCGCGACTACTTCAGCCATACCGTGTTGGGCACGAACTACATGGTCTTCCATTGGTATGACCTCAACCACCTGAGCTACTCATGGGGCGGAGAGAATATCGGCTGGAACTCCGGATACTCCGATGGCGACTCGCCGGTGGCCATCAACAACTCGTTCATGAACTCGAGCGAGCACCGCGCGAACATCCTCAACTCGGCGTGGACCCACGGTGGGGTCGGGGCCTACGGCGCCGACAGCATCACGTGGCAGGGCAAGCTGCGCAGCCCGCGGATGTATACCGAGCTGTTCATGCAGGCCAAGTCCACCGCGCCAAAGCCCGCCCCCAAGCCGACGCCGAGGCCCACCCCCCGTCCCACGCCTCGGCCGACCACGAAGCCCGTCGCGCAGGCGACGCCCAAGCCCACGCCAAAGCCAACCCCCAGGCCCACGGCCTCGCCCTCACCGGCATTCGGGGCGATCCCGCCTGGCGCCCTGGCGGTGCTGGATGGCGACGCCTCGCTTGGTTCGAGGTCCGTACTCGCCCACGACCCGTACGAGCGAGCGCCGCTCAACGCAGGCGTGATGGTGGCGAGCTACCGGGTCAATGCGCCGCCGCCGGCTGATCGCAGCTTCTTCGAAACAGTCCTCGGCACGTTCCTGGGCTTCTTCCTCTAGAAGAGACGCGTACCGGGCGGCCTCGTCTATCCTGACGCCGTGTCGGTCATCCTCGAGGCGCGCGACCTCGTCAAGCGCTACCCGCTGGGCGACGGCATGGTCGAGGCCCTGCGAGGGGTTTCGCTCTCGGTCGCCAAGGGCGAGTTCGTCGCCATCATGGGCACCTCGGGCTCTGGCAAGTCGACGATGCTCCAGCTGCTCGGCGGCCTCGACATCCCGACGAGCGGGGAGGTGGTCATCGACGGTGTCAACCTCACCGCGCTCGACGAAGAGGCACGCACCCTCACCCGCCGCGATAAGACCGGCTTCGTCTTCCAGTACTTCAACCTGATCCCGCTCCTCAGCGTCAGCGAGAACGTCGGGCTGCCGTTCCTCATCGCAGGAGATTCACTCTCAGCGCATCGTGACCGAGTCGCCGCGTTGCTGGAGCTGGTGGGCCTCACCGCCAAGGCGCACAACTCGGCGGACCAGCTCTCCGCGGGCGAGCAGCAGCGCGTGGCGCTGGCACGCGCACTCGCCACCGAACCGGCGATTCTCCTGGCCGATGAGCCGACGGGCAACCTGGATTACACGACCGGCGCCGAGATCCTCGACCTGCTGTGGGACTCCTGCGACCGACTGGGCCAGACGATCGTCCTCGTCTCCCACGACGCGCGCGCGGCGGCGTACGCCGATCGCGTCTTCGTCGTCCGCGACGGCGTGATCCTCGACGAAATCCCACTCGGCCGGCGCCGCGACCACCAGGCCGGACCGCTCATCACGCGATTGGCCGAGCTCGGCCTGTGACGGGTCAGACCTGAGCCGATGAGGCAGAGCCGATGCGCCTGAGTGCCCTCGCATGGCGAGGCCTCATCGCCCGGCCGCTGCGGACCACGCTCACGGTGCTGGGGGTGGCCTTTGGCGTGGCGATCATCACGGCGACTCTCGTCGCGAACCAGGCCGCCACCGACGCCGTCGAACGCGCCGCCCGCGAGCTCTTCGGTCACGCCGATCTCCGCGTGCGCGCGTTCGCGGACACCGGGCTCACTGCTCGAGCTGTCACCGCGCTGCGGTCCCTTCCTGACGTGGCTGCCGCCGCGGCCGTCAGCGAGCGGCAGCTGCAGATGAGCACCCTGCCCGGCCCGCAGGAGCAGGTCTTCGACAACATGCTGGTGATTGGAGTCGACCCTGACGACGACAAGAAGGTGCGCGACCCGAGCCTGGTGGCGGGCACATTCCTCACGGGACCCGATGCGAACGAGGTGCTCCTCAACGCCACGTGGGCGGCCGACCATCACCTTAGCGTCGGCGTGCGCATGCAGTTCACGGGCGATCGGCGCCCGGGCCCGCCCAGCCTGCGGATCGTGGGCCTCCTTGACGATGTGGGCTTTGGCGCGCTGGCCAACGGCGCGGTGGCCGTCGTTCCACGGTCGATGCTCGAGGACGCCTTCGCCAATGACACGACGACCACCGTCGTGGCACCGGTCACCTCCGTCGACCTGGTCGCCAAGCCGGGGAGGGTTGCGCAGCTCCAGGACGAGCTCGACGCGACGTTGCGCGAGCCGTTCGTGGTCGAGACCGTCGCCGATGCGGCCGCCCAGCTGAACCGGGCCCAGAACGGCTTCGCGGGGATCGCGTTCCTGTTCGGCCTGATAGCGCTGGCCGTCGGTGGCTTCCTGGTGGCGAACACCATGGCCATGACGCTCGGCGAGCGCACCCGGGAGGTGGGACTGCTGCGCGCCGCGGGGACCACCTCCCGCCAGGTGCTGGGCATCTTCGGGCGGCAGGCCCTGTTCGTGGGCATCACCGGATCCGCCATCGGCGTCCTGCTGGGCATAGCGGTGGCGGCGGGAATGATCGGCTTCCTGCGCTCGACGAGAGCAGTGCTCATCGACGGGCTGCCTCTCAATCCATGGTCCCTTCTGCTGGCCTTCGCGATCGGCGCCGCCGTCACCTTCGCTGCGGCTGCGCTGCCGGCGCGAGCAGCGGCGCGCATCGGCCCGCTCGAGGCCCTGCGTCCGTCGCGTCAGCCCAACCGATCCCTCTGGTCGAGGCTGCGTTGGCTGCTCGGCCTGGAGCTCGCGATCCTCATCGTTGGCCTCGTCGCATACCCGCTGGCGCGCGGCAGCGCCTCGCTCCCGGCCATACTGCTGGCCCTTGCCGCGCTCATCGGTGGGGCGGCCCTGACGGCGATTGGGATCGAGCCCATCGGGCGGGTGGTCGCTCGTCCGCTCGAGTGGTTCTTCGGTGCCGAGGCAGTGCTGGGACGGGTCCAGCTGGGCCGCGATCGGGCCCGCAGCGGCCTGACGGTCGCGGCGCTGCTCATCGGCCTGGCGGCCGTGGTGGCGCTCGGCACCGTCGCCGAGAGCGCGCGAGGCACCGCCAAGCGATGGGTCGACTCGATCCTGCCCGGCGGCTACGCCGTTCGACTGGGGATCGCGACGCCGTCCGACGAGCTGCGGCCGACGTTCGAGGCGACCACCGGCGTACGGACGGTGACCCCCATCGTGGAGTTCCCCGCGGTCGAAGTCATCGGCGGCGACCAGCGCGCGGTGTCGCTGGCGGGCATCGACCCAGCCGTGTTCAGGGACGCAGGCTCGCTCATCTTTACCGCCGGGGACCGTGGGGCGGCGTTTGCCGCGCTCAGCCGTGGCCGGTCGGTGCTTGTCCCCGAGCCCATCGCCCAGCGGGACAAGATCAAGGTCGGCGACACCCTCCAGCTGGGCCTGCCGGGGAGCCGCACCCAGGGATTCGCGGTGGCGGGGACGATCGCCTACTCGATCCCGTCGCGCAGCGGCGAGGGGGACCTTCTCATCAGTCTGGCGGACGCGAAAGCCCGCTTCGGGACCACCGATGCCTCGCTGTGGGCGCTGCTCCCCCGGCCAGGAGTCAGCGATACCGCATTCCGAGCGGCGGTGACGGCCACCGCCAACTCGCTGGCCGGGCAGGCCCTGACTGCGGAGGACCTGGCGAGTGACCTCTCACGGTCGCTGGATCGGCTCATCGGCCTCTTCGACGCGCTGGCCCTCATCGCGGTGGCGATCGCTGCGCTCGGCATCGTGAATACCCTCTCCGTGGGCGTGATCGAACGGGTGCGCGAGATCGCCATCCTGCGTTCCCACGGCATGACTGTCCGCCAGGTGCAATCGATGGTCGTCACCGAGGCGGCGATCATGGGCGTGGTCGGTGGCCTGGCCGCAGCCGGGACGGGATTAGTGGTGGCCTGGGCGCTGATCGCGGTCGGGTCGGCGAGCGAATTCGGGACGCTGAGCGTGCCGTGGTCGCTGCTCGGGATCACGGTCCTGCTGGGCGTCGGAATCGCGACGCTGGCCGGCATCTATCCCGCGCGCATCGCGGCGCGGCTTCCCATCGTCGGCAGCCTGCGCCACTTCGAATAGCTCCAAAGGAGGCCAAGACCGATGGCGCCCGGACTCCACGAAGCGCGACCCGGACGGGTCTTCGTTGGCGGCCTGCCCACCGGCACCGACCTCGTCGACGAGATCGAGCGGTTCGCGACGGACCACGACGTGCAAGCGGCCTGGGTCTCCGCCGTCGGCGCGGTGAGCCGGGCGTCGTTCGCCTACTACAACCAGACGATTCGCCAGTACAAGGAGATGGCCTCGCCGCGGCACCACGAGCTCACCGGCTTCGTTGGCAACCTGTCGATCCGGGAGGGCCGCCCCTTCCTCCATGCCCACGCAAGCTTCGCCGATATCAACGGGGAGATGCTGGGTGGTCACCTGCTCAAGGGGTGCGTGGTGTGGGTTGCGGAGGTCGAGATCCGCGAGCTCCTCGGCGTGGAGCTGGTTCGGGAACTCGACGAGGCGACCGGCCTGGCGGTCTGGTGACGGACCGACGGAATGACCTCCTACAACCAGATCGCCGGGCGCTCCTTCGATCGCGTCGCCGCCCTGAGCGATGGCGTCTTTGCCATCGCCATGACCCTGATCGTGCTCGGGATTCGGGTTCCGGATCTCGGTGCGGGAGCCACTGACCGCGACCTGCTGGATGAGCTAGGAAAGTTGGCACCGCAGTTCGTCACCTACCTGCTGAGCTTCCTGACCCTGGGCATCCTCATCTCGCGCTTCTAGCTCTGGCAAGAGATCGTTCACTTCGGCTGCAGAGAACCCGGTTGCCTTGTGGCTTCAGATGGTCCTCAGGAGGCGCCGAGCCTGCCGGCGAGCCATCGATGAACCTCGGGAATCCGATGCAGGTAGAGGGTCAGGTGCCCGTCGGCGTCGCTGAGGTGGGCTTCGGCATTTGGCACGTGTGTGGCGAGCCACTCGCCGTGCTGGAAGGGGACGAATCGGTCCTGGCGTCCGTGCCAGACCTGGACCGGGATCCTGATGGCTTCGAGGTCAAAGCCCCATGGCGACAAGTGGGCGACCCCGTCCTCCCACCATCCCTCGTCGCTGGTCGCGAGGCCGTCCCTGCCACACAGGATCAGCCAATCCGCAAAATCGTCGACGAGGACAGCGGCATCAGTGGGCGAGAGCAGCGTCTTCAGCGCCTCGCCAAGCTGGTCCGGACTGCGCTCCAGTGTGTCGAGGCGATCCTGCGTGGACTTAGCTCGCGCAGCTGCCGGATCGACGAGGTACAGCCGGATATCGTCCGCGTTGTCCTGGCCCATGCCGGCGAAGTAGTCCAAGCCCGGAGCGTCGTACGGCGCGATGGAGCACAGCAGGGAGACTGCGCTCACGAGATCGGGAAGCAGCGCGGCACATGCCAGCGCATGCGGCCCTCCACCCGACGCGCCCCACACGGCAAGTCGAGGCAGACCCAGGGCTTCGGCGATGGCACGGACGTCCGCTGCGCAGTCCGCAACCGTCCGCCCAGGCTGCGGGGTCGATCCGCCGTAGCCGGGACGGTCGTAGCTGATCAACCGAATTCGATGCCGGGTCGCATCCTCCAGCCACGACCGGTAGAGGTGTCGCGAGTTCGGCGTGCCGTTGTGCACGAGGATCGGCGATCCCGCGGGATCGCCACCCTCCTCGATCATCAAAGTGCGCCCATCGGACGCGACGATCGTCCGGGTCTCGACGTTCAACATCGGGTCGTCCTCGGTCGGTGGCGCCCGATTGTAGTCGAGCGGGGAGACCCCTCCGCGTCTTCCCTGGCCCCTCTATCGTCGGCCTGCGCGTAAACCCTACCGATCTGTGCGCAGGCGCGCTATGGGCAGTTGATGACTTCGAATCCGTCGATGACAACGCCGATCTCACCGGACTGCGTGGCGGTTGGCGTGAAGTTCGTCACGCCGTCCGAGACGACGCCCGACGCATCGGCGGTGCGGCCGGAGCCTTTCCAGCGGTTGAGGACGTGGCAGCCGCCGCCATAGAAGTCATTCGTGTTGCTGTGGTCCCGAGCGATGACGCTGGTGCCCACCAGGGCGACGTTCACATTGACATCGAATGCAGCGCCGGTGTCGATGTTCGTGACGGTGATGGTCTTGCGCAGCGAGGCCCAGTCGAGCTGATTGGAGACCTGGAAGTCCGTGGCAGACAGGGTGTCGGTCTGGCCGACTGCCTGAAGCAGCGAGGTGTCCGTGCAGCTGTCGTACTCGAAGATGCTGACGGCGCCGATACCGGTCGTCGTGCCACGACCGGGAAGCAGCTGATCGGTAGGGCGGTTGGCGGTGACGAAGGTATCGGTCTCGACGCAGCCGGACGGGTCCATGGCAGAGAACGAGGCATTGATGAGGGGCCCGCGCAGATTCTCGACCGTGACCTTGCTGTTCGCCGCTGTCGCGACCGACAACGGGCTGAGGACCAAGAGGCCCAGGCTCAAGATGGTGAGAGCACTCCTGCTCAGTCGGTTCACGTTCAGTCACTCCTCTGCGGCCTGCCAATAGGGTGTTTGCTCCCCAGGCAGCGACGCGAGGTGGACGCAAAACGTTGCGGGGACTGGGAGGCGCGCCGCTCGGCGCGTCCGCATCCCTCGCTGGAGCGTTGCGGCAGAATCGTGAACCCAACGTTCCGCTCTGTTTGAGCGTTAAGCGCGCGCCCGTAGCTCAGTGGACAGAGCGGGTGGCTACGGCCCAGAGACCCGCGTGCGCTGTGGCAAGAGCCTACGTCTCCGTCCATACCGTGCCGAGTTATCCGCTCTCCCGACGGGTCTCGGCTGAGCAGCTTGGCGCCGCCTTACCTCCTTGGGCAGGCTCGCCACAACACACTACGCGGGAACCACGAGCGGAGTCGCGGCGATGGTTCGCATCGACTGCACGTGCGGATGCTTCCATGCCGCAGTCTCGATACACCGCGGTTGGGATCCTTGAGCGCCCGACGGATTTCCTCCACCTCGAGCGTCTAACTCGCATACGGCGGTTGCAGAGTAGA
>JALYLB010000087.1 GCA_030774475.1 Chloroflexota bacterium
CCTGGGAGAGCACACCGATGCCATCCTGCGGGAGGCGGGTCTCGACGCAGGCGCGATCGCCAACCTGCGGTCTGCCGGGGTTGTGCGGTAAGCCTGCCCGCCAGCATCGGCCCGGACGTATCATGCCGCGGTGGTGAGCGGCTCCTGCCCGGGGGCCGCGCCGGTCGTGTCCACCGGCACCAAAAGGAGCGACCCTTGGAGATCGCTGACGTCGGAGCGATCGGACCCGTCCATGCTGCGAAGCTTGGTGCTGCCGGCGTCGGCAGCACTACCGACCTGATCGAGCGAGCCTCCACCCACGTCGCGCGCCACCGCCTCTCCCTCGATACCGGGATTCGCGAGGCGCTCCTGCTGCGCTGGGCCAACTACGTCGACCTCGTGGAGATCGAGGGCGTCGGCCAGGAATACGCGGGTCTGCTCGAAGCCGCCGGGGTGAGCTGCACGGAGGAGCTCGCCCAGCGCGATCCACAGCGCCTCGCCGAGTCGATGGCGGACGTCATCGCGGCGCGGGCCACCGTGCGCCACGTGCCGGAGGCCGGGGAGATCGCCTACTGGGTCGCCCAGGCGTTCCGTCGGACCGATCGCGTCGAGCAGTGAACCTGGCCGCCGCCGGTCGGGGCCGCGCTTACTGCCCGGCGAGCGCCTCGACGAGGGGCGCCATCGGCTCCATCAGCGGCGCCCGCCACACGTAGTAGCTGATCCCGAGCTGCTCTCGCCTCCGAAGGATCGTCTCGCGCAGCTGGGAGAGGGTGCCGTACAGGACGTAGGGGGAGCCCCCGACCAGCGCCGGTCCCGCCGACTTCACCGCCGCGACCAAGGATCCGATCGCGGACGCTCCGCTGCCGACCAGGCCGGCATCCTGGATCAGGACGTTGAGCTCGAGCCGCTCGAACGCCTCCCGCGATCCGGCGGCTTCGCGGAGGATCGCCACCTTGCTCGCCGTCTGGGCCTCGCTGGCCTGGGTGAAGATCGGCCGGCCGCGGGTGTCGAACTGGGGGAGGAGGCCCACGATGCTGGCCTCGCGCGCCGCGATGCGCAGCATCCTCGGCCCGCCGCCGCCGATAAGGATCGGTACCGGACGTTGGATTGGAGGCGGGGTGAGCTGGGCTCCGTCGAGGTGGTAGTGCTCACCGGCGTGCGTGACCTTCTCGCCGGCGAAGAGGCGCTTAATGATGCGGATCGCCTCGAGCATACGATCGATGCGCTCGCCGGGGCGGTCGTACGCCATTCCAAGCTGGCGGTAATCCGACGTCTTCCAGCCGGCGCCGATGCCGAACTCGAGACGCCCATTCGAGATCTGGTCGAGGGTCGCGGCCTCCCGCGCCAAGATGAGCGGATGGCGATAGTCGTTGGCGTACACGAGGGAGCCGATGCGCACGCTGTTGGTGACCGCGGCGGCCGCGGCCAGCGCGACGCTGAGCGACAGCTGGCGGCCCAGGTGGTCCGGCATGAGCACCGTCTGATAACCCAGCGCCTCTGCACGCCGGACGAGAGCGAGCCACTCGGGGCCCGATGGCGCCCACCTGGCCGTGAGCCCGAATCGGAAGGGATGCACCGTCTGCAGCGCCATGGCGTCAGCATCTCACGCACGGAGGGTGTCGCGGCGTTTCATCCGTACCACCGTGAATCGAGGAGACGTTGCCTGATGTCCGTGCTCGCCGTCCGCACCACCGGGATCTTCTGCCGCGATGGCTGCCCGGCTCCCGCGCCGAAGGCTCAGAACACCGAGCGGTTCGCATCCGCCGCCGATGCGCTCTTTGCCGGGTATCGGCCATGCCTTCGCTGTCAGCCGGAGATCGATGGGTCGCCGCGGACCCGTCGCGGTGTCCGGCGCCGCGCGCTGATCGGCCCCATCCGTCGCCCGCGCCGAGCGCGCGCAACCGATGGTGTCGTCCGGCTCGCGCTGCTAGGCACGCCGTTGGGGCCGATGGTGGCGGGGGTGGTGCCAGGTGGCCTCGCGCTCCTCGAATTCGCGGACCGGCCGATGCTCGAGACGCAGCTGGCGATCGTCGAACGACGATTCGATGCGCGCCCGGAGCCCGGGCGGACGGCCCTCCACGATCGCACGCAGGCGGGGCTGGACGCGTACTTCTCTGGCGCGACCGCTGATTTCGACCTCCCGCTAGTCACGCCTGGGACCCCGTTCCAGGAGCGGTGCTGGGAAGCCCTCGGCACGATCCCAAGTGGCACGACCGCGAGCTACGCGGGCCTCGCCGCGCGGGTCGGACGTCCAACGGCGACCCGCGCCGTCGGCCACGCCAACGGCATGAACCGCCTGGCGCTGGTCGTTCCGTGCCATCGGGTCATCGCCTCCGACGGGACGCTCGGCGGGTATGGCGGTGGGCTATGGCGCAAGTCCTGGCTCCTCGATCACGAGCGGCGGATGGCGGCATCGGCGTAGCCAGGTCGAACCCCCGGCCTTAGGCCCGTCGAACGCCTGGCATTAGTAGCCGTTGACCACGGGATCGGCGCCGGGTAGCATATTGCCAATCACCGACATCGGGGTCGGAATTCAACGGAGGATGCGCCGGGTTGCTCGCGACGTTCGTCATCGGCCTGCGCGAAGGCATCGAAGCCTCCCTGATCGTGGGGATCATCGCCGCCTTCCTGGCGCAGCGAGGACGGGCCGACACGTTGCGGCTGGTCTGGGTCGGAGTCGCCGTTGGGGTGGCACTCTGCATTGGCGTGGCCGTCGGCCTCGAAGTCCTCTCGGCGAACCTGCCCATCGGCGGCCAGGAAACGCTCGAGACGATCGTCGGCCTCGTGGCAGTGACCCTGGTCACGTACATGGTCGTCTGGATGCGCCGGCATGCACGCGGCATGAAGCGCGAACTCGAGAGCGCAGCCGGCGCAGCGCTGGTCGAGGGCACGACCTGGGCCCTGGTCGGCATGGCATTCATCGCCGTCCTGCGGGAGGGGTTCGAGACCTCCGTCTTCCTCCTCGCCGCGTTCCAGGCCAGCGGCTCGGCGCTGAGCGCCGGCATCGGCGCGCTCGCCGGGATCCTGGCAGCGGTTGCCATCGGATGGGCCATCTTTCGCGGAGGCAAGCGGATCAATCTCGGCCGGTTCTTCCGCCTGACCGGGCTCGTGTTGGTGCTCGTCGCCGCGGGGCTCGTGGCGAGCTCGCTGCATTCCGCCGCTGAAATCGGGTGGATCACGTTCGGCCAGGCCCGCGCGATTGACCTCTCCTGGCTCATTCAACCGGACTCCCTGTCGGCAGCGCTCTTCACCGGAGTCCTCGGGTTGCGACCGCAGCCCGCCGTCATCGAGCTCGTCGGATGGCTCGCATACCTCGTCCCGGTTGCGCTCTTCGTCGCATGGCCGGTGCGGGCCGCCGTCCCCACGACCCCGATCCCGGTCAAGGTCGAGCGCTAGGTCGGCCCTAGGCTGGAGTGGCGGCACGCTTCATCAGGTCCCTGGCTCGATTCGCAATGACAACGTCGCGCCCAGGCCGCACGAGATCGAGGACTTCTTGGGCACGGGCACGAGCATCGCTGGTGCGCCCGCCATCAAGAAGGAGATGTGCGAACACAAGCCGGGATCTTTCACGAAGGTCGGAGTATTCGCCTTCGTCCGCGAGAGCGACGGCGCGGGCCACTGACGCGAGGGCTTCGTCCATCCTACCCCGTGCCGCCGCCAGGCGACCACACCCAAGTCGCACGCCAACTTGGGTGTCTTCGTCATCCTCAGCGCCAGCCGCCTCAGCGACCGCGCACATGGACTCTGCCTCGTCGAGACGGTCAAGATCGACCAGCGCATCGGCAAGATCGGCTGCAAACTTCGACAGACTGCCACGCTCGCCCATCGCGCTCAGCTGCTCGTAACCGTCTCGCAGCACCCGTTCGCGGGCCACGGGATCGCCCGCCAGAAACTCAAGATCTGCTCGTTCTCCCGCCAATTCGGAGGCAATCACGAGTAGTGCACCGACCTCTTCGAAGATCGCCGCGCACTGCGTCATGAGGCGCCGAGCCTCAGGCATGTGACCTCGCCTGGCGGCTTCTGACGCCTGCATGCGGAGCATGTGCGCCTCCATGCGTCGCCGGCCATGGTCCCGGGCCCAGGCGAGGTTGTCGGCCAGAATCCGATCGATGTCCGCGGCGGGCCCAGGCCCCCAGGATTTCGCCTCGGCGACGCTGGTGCGCGCCAATGCTTCCAGGTTGGGGTCGCCCGATCTTTGTGTCGCATCGAGGGCTAGCTCGAACTCGTGTAGACCTTCGGCAAGGCGGCCACCAGCAAGTGCGAGACCTGCAAGGCCACCATGTGCGTACGCGAGCTGCGTGGGATCGCCGGTGGCTTCCGCGATGCCTAGCGCCTCCTCAATGTCCGGCTTCATCTCGGCCTGCGTTGCGCCCTTGCGCGAGGCCAGGTGCCCGCGCACCCAGAGCGCGAACACCCGTGCGGCGGGATCAGCACCGTTGGCGGTTGCTTCGATTGCTTCGCTTATTGCCGAGCTGGCTTCGTCGAAGCGGCCGAGCCTCACCAGCGCATCCCCCAGTGGCGGGAGCAACGCGACGCGTTGTGTATCGGAAGCCGCCGGGAGCTTTGCAGCGCGGGCGAGGAGGTTGACGGCGGCGGCCCAGTCGGACCGCTCGCGGGCGCGCATTCCTGCGGCGCCCAGATGCCGGGCCGCGCGCGACCCGGTGTCGGGCGTGCCCGGCTCGCCGCCCAGTGTGGCCAACAGCTCAAACGCCTGTTCGAGGTGGTAGCCAACGACCTCGTACAACGGGCGCAATTGTTCGTCAGGCAGCTCCTCCAACAGGCTCGCATACCGCTCGTGGAGGCGCGCGCGCTCGGCTTTGCTCATGCCTGCATAGACGCCATCGCGGATGAGCTGGTGGCGAAACCGAAACGCCTCGTCGTCGGCGCCCATGGGAAGCATCGCCTCCGGGTCGGGACGCAGCAGATCGCGGCGAACCATCGCCATCAGGGCCGGGCGGACTGAGGCAGGCCCGGGCTCGTCGCTCAAATAGGCGACCTCTCCCGCCCCGAACCGAGCGCCGATGACGCTCCCTCGTCCAAGCACCACCCGCTCCCTCGATGGCAGCTGGTCGAGGCGGGCGGCCATCAGCGCCTCGATGCTCGCAGGCACCTCGAGCTCGGCTGGCTCCATTACCAATCGCGGGTCGACATCGGCGCCCTCAAGCTCGCCACGCTCGGCCAGCATCGCGACCAGTTCCTCCGCGAACAGGGGGTTTCCGTCTGCAGCCGCCGCGATACGCCGGGTTACCCCGGCTCGCACCGAGGGGCCGGCGATCAAGTGCGCGAGCAACGCGTTGATCGACTCCTCGTCCAGCGGTTCGAGCAGAGTGGTGATGGCATTCATCTTCCCGGCGCCCCAATCAGGCCGTACCTCGAGTAGCTCCGGGCGAGCAACGCAGACGAGCAGGATCGGGGCGTCGCGGGTCCAGCCGGCTAGGTGCTCGATCAGATCCAGGAAGGTCGGTGTTGCCCAATGCAAATCGTCCACGACGAAGACGAGTGGCCGCAGTCGCGCCATTCCCTCGAGCAGTCGGCGAACGGCCCAGAAGGCATCGCTGCCTCCGCCCGCCTCTCCAACACCGATGAGACCCACAACCTGTTCGATGATCGCTTCGGCCTGCGGCTGGCCGGCAGCGAGAGCCACGAGCCCGGCGCGCCATGATTCGACCGAGTTGTCGTCCGCGACGGCGGCTGGCGCGCGAAGCGCATCGGCCAGCGGCCAGTAGGTGATGCCCTCCCCATAGGATAGGCAACGACCCAGCAGGAACGTGGCCCGCCCCTCCACCCGCCCGCGGAACTCTTGAACGAGCCGCGACTTGCCGACCCCCGCCTCGCCGATCACCGTGACCAGCTGAGCAGCCCGCTCGGCGACTGATCGGTCGAAGGCCTTGGTCAACAGGCTGAGCTCGCGGCCGCGGCCGACCATCGGTGCATCAAGCCGTCGAGCGTGGCCCGCAGCGCCGTGGATGACCGAGACAAGGCTGTAGGCGGGCACCGGGTTGGCTTTGCCTTTGGCCTCAATCGGCTCGCTCGGCTCCGACACAACCGCGTCGTGCACCAGACGGTAGGTGGCCTCGCCAAGCAGAATCTCACCTGGCTGTGCGGCCTGCTCCAGACGGGCAGCGGTGTTAACCGTATCGCCGGTGACGAGCGTCTGGCCGGCTGACGGGTCGCCCGCCACGACCTCCCCGGTATTCACCCCTGTCCGAAACACGATGGCCAGACCGCGGCTCGTCCGCAGTTCCTCATTGAGCCCGGCGAGGGTGTCGCGGATCTCGGCCGCGGCCCGCACCGCCCGCAGGGCGTCGTCCTCGTGGAGGGTTGGAATACCGAACACGGCCATCACGGCATCGCCGATGAACTTCTCGACGGTCCCGCCGTGGCGCTCGACGATCTCCTTCATGACCCCGAAGTAGCGGCCCATAAGGGCGCGTAGCGATTCCGGGTCGAGCTGTTCGCCGAGGGCCGTACTGCCGCTCACGTCGGCGAACAGCACACTAACGGTCCGACGGACCTCCGAAGGAGCTGCGCTCGGGCCCACGAGCTTCTTGCCACACTCGGCGCAGAACTTAACGGACTCCGCGTTCTCGAAGCCGCAGTTTGGGCAGGGTCTCATGGTCGAAAGAGTGTAGGGCCGCCTCTGCTGCCATTCAGGGCGGGCGAGGCTACGTTATCGCCGGGCGTTGTGGCAACCACGAGAGGGCCCCCGGGGGCATTATCGTTTCGCACTCACGGGAGGACGCACCAGTCATCGTCTGGTCCTGAGCACTGTGTGGAGATGTGGAGCGGGAGACGGGTCTCGAACCCGCGACATGCAGCTTGGAAGGCTGCCGCTCTACCAACTGAGCTACTCCCGC
>JALYLB010000088.1 GCA_030774475.1 Chloroflexota bacterium
GATACAGCAGGCTCTGCTCGATCCCGCTCAGGTGCACCAGGGAGTCGCCGGCACGCACCTGGCGGTTGACGATGTCGATCTCCATCTCGCCGAGCCGGATGGTGGGGATGATCGGCCGATCGGTTCCCGACGCTCGGCGCGTGATGACGATCGACCGCGCCAGCAGCTCCTCGGGCGAGAAGGGCGTGGCCAGGATGTCATCGACCCCGAGATTGAACGCCCGCAGTTTCGTCTTCAGGTCGCCGCGTCGGGTGAGGCCCAGGACCGGGGTCACACTGCCTCGCAGGGTGTTCGAGGCGCCGAGCCGTTGCAGCAGGGCGCTGCTGTCGTCGTGGTCCATGTCGATCACGGTCATGTGTGGATGCCAATCGGCGAGGATCGCTTCGGCCTCGGCGAGGTTGTTCGCAGCCCGCACCGCGAAGACACCGTGGTTCAGCGTCAAGGTGATGAGGTCGACGACCAATGGGCGATCGTGGAGCACGAGTGCCCGCCGGGCCTCGAGTTCAGCCGGGTTCACGCCGCTGTGCGTCACAAACGCATCCTCAAACAGGCAACCGGCCGGCATCGTGGCGATTGGCGGAGGACTTCGCAATCCCTCGTGCCCGAAGGTCTAGCTCTCGCGGTCCTTCCGGCCTAGACCAAGGATCCCGAAGCGCCATCTCGCCGTGCGGTTTAGCCAGGCCACTTTCGCTTATACCCTGTGAATCGACCGGAGGAGGCCATTGACCACAGCGCTCGGGCGGAGGCGAAATCATAGGCCGGATTGCCCGACCCGCTCCCTCGCGCGGCTGGGCTCGGCTTAGACTGCCGACGCAGGTGAGCATGGGTGCTCGCCCACGGCTCGTGGAAGGGAGACGTGCGACGCTTAGCCTGTTGTGGATCATCATCATCTTTTGGTGATGCTCTTGCTGCTTGCTCCTTCGGGCGCGGACGATTCCGCGGGTAATCACGTTCAAGGGCCGCCTCGAGCCTCGGGCGTGCCTGCAAAGGGTTCGCCCCAGACACCGGTCATCTGGCCTTCCGCTTGCAACGGTGGGCTCCATGGCGAAGCGCATGGACAAATCCCGCACGAAGCTCGCGGTGCGCGCTACGGTCGTTGGCGACCGGTCGGTTAAAGCCACGGCGGAACAGGTCGGCTGCGCGCGCGGAGACGAGATCGCTGCTCATCAACAGCGACATCGACGCCTGGTTGGCAGCCAGGGGCGAGGAATGGATCGTGCCGCAGGGCGGCGAACGCCAAGGCTCGGGTCGGCGAGATCCTCGACGACATCGACGAGCACGGCACGAATGGGAACGACGAGCGGCAGGCGGCGCGACGAGAAGTGGGCGGCGCTAGCAGCTGATTTCGCCTTGGCTGGCGAGCATCCGCAAGCGTATGGGTGTTAGGCCTGCCCTAGACTAAGACCGCTCCCTCATGGAGGTGACCGATGCCCGATCACGATCCGCGGATCACGGTGGTCAACGACCACCCACAGTTCCTAGAGATGATGCATGAGCTGCTCCAGGAGGACTCTGGGTACGAGGTCACCACCATCGACGGCGACGAGATCGAAGACCTGGAGCCCATACGCCGCAGCCGCCCAGAGCTGTTGATCATCGACCTCAGGTTGCGTCGCGAAGGCGGCCTCGCCGGCTGGGCGGTGCTGCAGGCGGTGCGCCAGGATGCCGAGCTCAGCCAGTTGCCCATCATCCTGTGCACCGGGGACCTGCAAGGGCTCGAGGAGCGTGCCGAAGCCATCGCTCGAGATCCGAAGGTCGCGATCCTGCGGAAGCCGTTTCACGTTGCAGAACTGGAGGATCTGGTGCGCCGCTTCGTCGGCGAAGCGATGCGGTCGAGTCCGTAGGACATACTGCCACGGCGCCCGCCCTGGACGCCGACCATGAGCGCAGGTTACAAGTCCGGAACCTCGAGCCCGAGGAACATCTGGCGCGCCAGCTCGATCGCCACCGGAAACCGACTCACGACGGCATGCGCCTTGCAGGTCCAGCCATGTCGCTATCGAGATGTGAGCAGTGGGTGAGGCTGAGCGGGTGCGCCGCCAGATTCGCGTCGTCCTTGTCGTCCACCGGACAGAGAGGGAACGCATAGTAGCGATGGCTGCGCGCGGCGAGGCGCGACAGGAAGACCTCGATGGCCTTCGTGCACGCTCCATCGAGATCCTGGACACTGCACGGGCCCAACTCGATGGGTCGGCGGCCTGGCATCCGCAGCTGCTAGAGGAGCTTGCGCAGGCTCGCATGGAGGTCAGCAGGATCGACTAAGGCTTCCGGATCGTCCAGTCAGCCGGACAACGCGATCTCGAGGGCGGCTGGCAGGTCAGTGAACTGGCCGGCGATTACCGCCTCCCCGTCCCAACCGTAGTTGCCCTGCTGGTAGACCCCACGATCCTGCCACCAATAGACCCGCCACAGGGACCCAGCCGGCGGTCCCGGGCACCGTCAAGCCGCGCCTGTGGCTGGTGCTTGGCCACCTGGCGATGCCGATCAATCTCATCCCCGACTTCATCCCGGTCTGCTATGCCGACGACGCCACCGTCCGCGGCGGTCGTTCCTGCGCTCTGCGCTCCGTTGTACCGGACGGGACAATGTGCGCGAGCATGGCCAGGAACTGCGGACGGCCCCGAGGCGCTGGTGCGGGCTGCCAGCGTTCGATAGCGGAGGATTTAGTAAAAATCTGGGCCCGCGCCGCCCTGGACACCGGCCCTCTCGATCAGGTTAGTGCTCGCGGCTCACGGGTCGATCACTCAGCCCGGTCTCGTGGGCAAGCGCCTCTTTCATCTCGTCGGTGAACTCGTAATGTTCCACGATGTACTCACTCGCCCACTCAGTGACGGTCATCCCGGCCACGTTGCCGCGTAGATCCGACGCACCGTGCCACTGCTCGATGGCCGCCGCCATCGCCGCCTCCAGATCGGAGTCGGTCCGAATAATTTGCTTCAAGCGCTTACCGCCGACTTGTCGCCCTCATGGTCAGATAGAGCATGCGCTCCGTAGAGACCCGGGTCGCTTGTCCGACACTCGTCCTGCCGGCGAACGCGCGACGCCCGGAGTAACTCTATGGCGATCCGCTTCAGATATGGCGTGACTGGGCAGACGACCTGCGTTGCCGCCCGATCGAAAGGGGCCATCACATCGCGGAGAAGGCGCCGCTCGAGCTCGTGGCAGAGCTGCGGCGCTTTTCTCGGGGACCAGCTTATCAACGCGGGTCAGTCGGAAGACTGAGCATCGATTTCTTCCGCCTGCTAGGGCGCGTACAAACGCTGCGCGAAACCGGTGGGTTGGGCTCAACGCCCCTCGGGTCGATAGGGCGCACGAGGTCGAGCATTGTGGCCACCAGGTCGAGTGGCGATTCAGGCCGCGAGCAGCACCTCTAGCGCCCACGTTGGCGCCGGCCCGGACCGCCGCACTCCCACCGCGGTCCGGTCGGCTACCTGTCGCTCGAAACTACATCGAGCCCTGATCGTCCGGGTTCCCCGGCTCGGCGCCTGGTTTGGGCATGTCACCACCCGGCTCGGCGCCTGGCTTGCGCATGTCACCAGGCTGAGTGCCTGGCTTGGGCATGTCACCACCAGGCTGAGTGCCTGGCTTGGGCATGTCACCACCCGGCTGTTTGGGCATGTCGCCCTCGGGCTGCGGATCGTCCCTCTGCGTCATGGTCTCCTCCTTCATGTTCGGGCTTCCGGTGGAGTCCGGATATGGCCTGGTCGCATGCGGAGCAGGAAGCATGCCGAGCCGGGCGCCTGCGGGGGCGTCGCGTCCCTCGCGCGGCGGCGGTGTCGTACTCAACCGGCTCACTGGGCGGCGGCACGACGGGCTTCTGGGGCAGCATCGCGGTCGCCTTTGTTAGCGCCGTGATCTTGATCGCCTGGTTCGATCCTTGCCCGGGCGCTCGGCGACGTAGCACGACCGACGCGGGTTGCCGACCCCGTTTTGAATGGGGTTGCACCACACGCGCCGAATCCACGCTCGGCGTCGCTCGGAACTTGGGCGCGCCACTAGGAGGTCCTTTCGGCGCACCCCCGATCCGCGAGACACAGGGGCGGAACCACGGAGCTTCAGCCGCGACCTGGCCAGCTTGGGCTGGCCGCCAACCTTTGACGACTGCGCACCTCGCCCGAAGCTCGTCCGCCGGCCGAATATCAGGGCCCACCCTGGCCGCTCCTCGCATCGGAGCGGTTGGCCTAGGTCTATCGGTACGCGGCCCCACGATCCGAATGCTCCCGAATCGCATTCCGAATGGGGGCCGGCGCGTGCATGTAGCACACCGCGACCCCGTCGACGACCGCGATCGCCACATGGTCGCAGGATCCCCCGTGCTTCCCCCATCGTGCGACGTACCGAGTACAACGCAGTCCACGTCGCCAGCGGGCTGGCTGATTCCGGCTGCGCTCGACCTCCATGCGGTGACCCTATGTCACCGCGGAAGATGAGCCATCCGCAGTACTACGGATCGGCCTACGCACGGTGCGCAGCGTATCCGGAGGTCCGCGTCGGTAAGGGCCGGGCGCCCGCCCTGGACACCGGCCCTCGTCCCTGCAAGGTCGCTGGCAAGGTGATCGGTCTACACCTACGCCGTGATCCTGCTGCGGCTCACCTGCTCCACCTTCTCGGTCGACGTCCGGCTGCGGGAGATCAACGGGCGGTGGATCGCCTCAGCCGACACTCCGGACGGGCCGAGCCTCGGGCTGGGTGAGACGGCGAGCGACGCTGTCGAGGCCGCGCTGGCGCCGTTCGAGGGGATCGTCGACGAGCTGCTGGCCAGCCTGCCGGGTGGCCAGCTCGGCTAGACAGGTGGGGCCGGAGCCCCGCTGCTGCCCTGGCGAAGCAACTCGCCAACGTCGGAGATCCGGCGCCACCTGGGACCAACGTAGTGGCACGTGCTCGTTCGGGGTGTCAAACAGCCGACAAGGGCTCTGGATCGCGCGAAGCCCGGTCGACCGGCGGGACCGATCGGCCGGGCTCGCAGGACCAGGGGCGTGGAGAGTGGTCGCGTCTAGGCCCGCCGGCGCGTGCTTCCGGAGAAGCGCGCTCCGGCAACCCTATCGGACGAAAGTACTCGACCGGTTCTGAAACCTGGCGCATGCCAGCCTGCCTCACGTCCCCTAGAGTCGTTCCGACTCACGCCATGAGCTAGGGAGACACGGGATGGAACGAGCGCGAACGTGGGCCCAGGCCAGCAAGCGGGCGTTGGTGATGATCGCCAGCGCGGCGATCCTGGGCTTTGCGGCCTTGCCGGCGGCAGCGCACATCCTGACGCCGGCTGGTGGTCAGGCGGGTGTGCTGGCCACCGAGGAATCCGAGTCAGCTGACCCCTCGGAGACACCGGAGCCCACCGAGACCGCTGAGCCCGCGGAGACCCCCGAGGCGGTTGGCGGGGAGGTCCAGACCTCCGAGACGCCGGAGGCGGTCGAAACGCCGGAGGTGGCCAATCCCTCCGAGCCCACCGAGAGCCCAGAGGCGGCCGATTCGGAGTCGCAGGACGAATCGAGCAGCGATGCGTCGGATGCCTCCCAGAGCGACACCCACGACTCGGGCGACTAAGAGAGCTCGTCGGGCGAGTCCGGAGGCGGCGACTGATAAGGCCACAGCACGCCCCTGGCCTACTCGGGTCTTCCTGTTGCCCATCGCGCCTACACTCGACGTGGGGTCGCCGACTAGCTACCGCCGGTCGCGCGGCCCCGCCTTCCTGCCCCTCCCTTTGAATGTAAGGTCGGTGGCAAGGTGATCGGTCTACACCTACGTCGTGATCCTACTCAGGCTCACCTGCTCCGCGTTCTGGGTCGACGTTCGGCTGCGCGAGGTCAACGGACGGTGGATCGCCTCCGCTGATCCGCCGGACGGGCCGAGCCTCGGGCTGGGTGACAGAGCCATCGACGCGATCGAGGGTGCTCTGGAGCCGTTCGAGGGCATCGTCGACGAGCTCTTGCTCAGCCTGCCGGGTGGCGAGCTCGGGTAGTGGGATGAGGCGCCGCGCAATGGCGGTTCGGCTAGACCTATTCCGCGCACCTGGCCATACCTCCCGAAGAGCGTATTGAGGACTAGACTCACGGAGGCGAGACGCACGCCGGGTTGACGGCGGAACGGACGCCCACCTCATCGGGAGTCACGCGAATGCAGGACGAACCTGGGTTCCAAGGTAGCTTCAGCGATGGCGGCGCGGGTGAGAAACGCGATCACGAAGGGCACCTCCTGACGGGTTCCTTCGGCGATAGCGATTGCCCGGAGTGCGTAGACCTCGTGAAGAGCCACGCGCAGCACAGCCAAGGCAGCTTCAGCGAGGGAAGCGGCGGATTGACGCGCGACGAAGCAGGCGACCTCCCTATGGGCTCCTTCGGCGACAGCGATTGTCCGATCTGTC
>JALYLB010000089.1 GCA_030774475.1 Chloroflexota bacterium
CTCCCGTGCGGCTTGGGGCTGCACGACAAAGACCACTGGGCACTTCCTACGCCGCGCGACCGCTTGGTACACGCGCTCCCCCAGCCATTGGATGGGTGGCAGGCTGAGGAGCGGCGCCCATAGGAACGAGATCGGGAGGACTTCCGCCACCGCTCGAACGGCGCCGAATCCACGTCGAGTCTCATTCGGTCCCACCACGTGGAGCGCCTCCGCGGCTGCCTGCTCGCTGATCCCGTGCGCTGCGAGTATGCCCGGCTGGTCCATCGGCGCAAAACGCAGGGCACCGAGCCAATCGAGGCGCCGCCACCAGCGCACCCAGCCGCTGCAGAAGCCGCAGCTCGCGTCCCAGATGACGAGCCGCGACGCCGGAGCAGCGTCCAGGAATGGCACGTACAGCGAGAGGCTAAGAACCCCGAAGGCCACGAACGGGAGCGTCGGCTGAAAGGTGAGCAGGATCCCCACGTGCAGGAAGAGGCCAGCCACGAAGGCGTTGCGCCGCCATTTCGGGATCCACAGGCCCACCGCCAGGAGCGCCTCAACGGCGACCGCCACGATCGAGAGTACGAACATTGCCTGGAAGGAGCGCCAGCCCTCGGGGATGGCCAGCGGTCCATCGGCTCGCAGGTAGGAGGCCATAACGGATCCGGACAGGTACGACCCGTTCAGCTTGGCGAGGGCGGAGAACGCATAGAGCACGGTCACCTGGAACTTGATGAGGAACGGGCCCCAGGCCGGCACCAGCTCGAGTTGCTCCGGGTCGCGCCGGTATGCGTCGACCGAGAACCCGCGCCCGGCCCCCGCCAGGGTGAGGACCGCCACCACGAGCGTGAGCAGGTAGAGATGGTTGCTGTAGAGCTGGGCATCGGTCAGGAAGAAGGCAACCGCCAGCAGCACCAGCGCTGTCCCGGCAACGGACGTCCACAAGCCGATGGCGAAGGCAACCGCGGCCAAGGCCCACAGAGCGAGCACGACTGGCCATGCGGCCACCACGGGAGTGGCGATCGCCTGCACCTGCGGCAGTCGCAACGCGTTCGGAGACGCGAGAGCGGACAGGTAACCGCCAAGCTCGATGGTCATGATCAAGGCGGCCACGCCGACGCCGGCTCGGGTCACGCCGATTGGGCGCGGGTCAACCCGGTCGCTGGTGAGGCGGCGGATCGTCGTCAAGAGCACGGAATGCGCTCCGCGGGTTCGTCGCCGAACTGGAGGATGATCGCCGCATAGGTGTGGTCAGCGCATAGCGCGTGGCCGATGGCGTCCGCATCACGCGTATCCGCGCGCAGCACCGCGAGGCGGCCCACCAGGTCTATGGGTGTTCGGGATCCGTCGGCCATCTCACCCCAGGCCTGCGCCGCCGCCTCCGCGACGCTGTACATCTGCCAGCCAAACTGAGCCGGCCGGGGACTGATCAGGCCCACGACCGGCACGGCCAGCTGGACCGCGATGAACGCTGCGAGGGCGGCCGCAACCCACCATCGACCGCGGGATAGCGCCGCGGTGGTGTTGCCTCCCATTGCGAACTGTCGAGCCGGGGTCGCGACTCAGCTCGTCTCGTCGGTGGTCGGACTCTCCGTGGACGCGCTCTCGGACATTGGTTCGCTCGCCGCCACCGTTGGACTCGTAGGCTCAGCGGTCGGGGCAACCGGTTCGGGAGCCGGAGCGACGGGCTCCGGTGGCTGGGTCATGGCGGGCTGCGCCTCGGCTGGCGGCGCCGGCTCGCGCGGAGGGGCCGCGTTTGCTGAAGGCGATGAACTTGAAGGTCGTGCCTGCGCGCGCTTCAGGTAGAAGTAGGCGAAGACGACGGCTACGGCCAGTAACAGGATGATGAGTAGGAATTCGTAGGGAACGGGCATGATTCACCTCCTGTGCGCATGATCACACGCCACCCTTACGCCATGAATGGCCCAATTGGGTCAGTGGCTACGGCAGCGGGACGTTGTAACCGGGGGCCTGGATGCGAATCTCCGGTGGCGCGAGCGGCATCCCGAACGGGCCGAAGGGGCTGTCGATGATCGGCAGCGGGTGACCCATTGCCCGCCAGACGAGGGCGACCGCCAGTGCGGTGAAGAAGACGATTGCCATGGTGCGCACCTCCGCAGCCTACACGCGGTTGGCAACGCGCTTGCCACCTGCCAGAGGACGCGAACGTTTCCGTGGGCAAGCGCGACTGCCCGAAGCCGCTCGTCCTTGCTCACCAGTGGCACGCGCAGGTCAACGGCCTCCGAGCCCATGCAACCGCTTTGACTCGCAGAGCGCTCCGCCGTACGCTCCGAGCGTGATTCCTGGAACCCCCGAGCACGAGGGCGCGATCGCCAGTGCGCCGTACAGCCGCCATCGGCGCACCTACCGATCGAGTGGCCACGACCGGCCGCGCCTGCTGCAGCTGGTCGCCACCGGAGGGAATGGGGGTGCCCAGGAGAGCTACACCGGCCTCCTCCTCCGTCTCGACCGGTCGCGATACGACGTCCGCGCCCTCTCTCTGAGCAAGGGCTCCGCGGTCCAACGCGCCCGCCGGCTGGGCGTCGTGGTCGACGTCATTGACGCGACCGATGACGAGGAGGCCGTCCGGGAGCTGACCGCCTACCTGCGGCGGGAGGAGATCGACCTGGTCCACGCCCACATGTACCGCGCCGAGGTGATCGGGACGCGAGCCGCAGTCGCTGCGGGGACGCCAGTGGTGCTGGCGACGGTCCATTCGTCGCGCGTCCGGTCTCCGGAGGACGTCGCCACGCTGGCCGCTCTGACGCCACAGATGGACCGGCTGGTCGTGCCGTCGACCTCCATCGCCGACAAGGTCCGCCGCGAGGGCCGGCGTGCGCCGTTTACGGTCATTCCCAACGGGGTGGACCTGTCGCGGTTCGAACTCCCGGCGCCGCCCTGCTCGTTGCGCGACGAGTACGGCATCGCGTGCGAGGAGGTGCTGCTGGGTGTCGTCGCTCGGCTCGAGCCGGAGAAGGGCCATCGGTATCTGATCGAGGCCATGCCTGCGGTGGTTGCGGCAGTGCCCAACACCTGGCTCGCAATCGTGGGCGAGGGATCCCAGTGCGCGGAGCTGCGTGCACAGGCCGACGCGCTCCCGGCGCCGGCGCGCCATCGGATCATCTTCACGGGCCGCCGCGACGACATCAGTGCACTCACTGCGGACCTCGACATTGCCGTGCTCCCCAGCCTGCGGGAGGCGCAGGGCATCTCCATCCTCGAGGCGATGGCTCGGCGGAAGCCAGTCGTGGCGTCGGCAGTGGGCGGAGTTCCCGAGGTCCTGACCGATGGCGTCGACGGGCTCCTGGTTCCACCCGGAGACGTGCCCGCGCTCGCGGACGCCCTGGCGCGGCTGGCACGATCGCCCTCGCTGCGCGAGCGGATCGGCGAGGCAGGGCACGCCACCGTCGTCGATCGGTTCAGCATCGATGCCATGGTCCGCCGGATCGAAGAGGTCTACGACGAGGAGCTGGCTCGCGCCGGCGTGACCGCGGCGGGACGGGACGGTTCACTACCCTCCCGGGCAAGCCGGAAGGGGCGCCTTCGCGCCCCTTCAGACCGCGCCGCCCTGGAAGCTCCGCCGGTTTAACCCCCCAGCTCGTCCGGCAGTCCCTCCCCCAGAGAACGGACCTAGGTTCTCTTTTCCGACCTCTCCGTCAGGCCGCGTACCGGCGATCGCCGATGCGCAGGACCGCGTCGATGATGATGGCCAGGATTCCCCAGCCGACCATCGCCACGATGGCGGCAATATCGATCACGCTGTTCCCGGTGGGATGCACGTGGTTGATATTGAACACGCCGATGAATGGCACAACGAACGGGTCGGTGATGTTGTAGATCCCATCGACCAGCACGTTGCCCGCATTGGCTCCGAGCGCCAGCAGGAGGATCCTGAGCGCCAGGAATAGCTCGAGAATGCCGAAGAGGGTGTCGATCGCCCGCCGGACGACTGTCAACGGAGTCGGCCCCGGGTTCACGTACGCCGGACCGCTGTTGTAGGCCGGATCGTTCACGTTCACCGGCGCCGGGGGCTGGTTCGGATCACGAACGTTGGTCATGTCTTGTAGGCCTCCACGTATGGTGCCGATGCCATGGTCCCTCGCACGATCCGTGCCACGCGAGAGTCCGGTGGTGACCGGCGTCATCGGCCGTTCGTTTGCGTGAGACGCAACTAACGGCCAACAAACGGGTCTCGGGCGGCGGAACTTGGCTGGAAATTGCGTCAGGCGTAAGAACGAGCGAAGGAACGGGGCCGCGAGGCCGTGTTTGGGCGCCGCTTGGCCGTTAGTTGCGCCACGCGCAAAGGCCGGGGTCCACGGACCCGCCTACTCGCGGAAGCCGTGCTCTCCCAGGAGCGGCACGAAGACCACCGGCTCAACCGCGCGCTGCTTGAACTGGCTCCCGTGGCGCTCGACGACGGTGATCCATTGCTGCTCTCGGGTCCCGACCGGCATCACCAGCCGGCCGCCGTCTTCGGCGAGCTGCTGACGCAGCGGATCCGGGATGAGCGGTCCCGCGGCGGTAACGATGATCGCGTCGTACGGGGCTTCCTCCTTCCAGCCGCGCGTCCCATCACCCACCATTACGTCGACGCGCTTGTACCCGGCCGCGGCGAGCCGGCTCCTCGCCTCGGTCGCGAGGGCCTCGTGCCGCTCGAGGCTGATGACATTGGCCCCCAGCTCCGCGAGGATCGCGGCGGAGTAGCCACTTCCGGTTCCCACCTCGAGCACCTTCCGCCCCCGATACCCGCCACTCGGCTGCGCGGCCGCGGTCATGGCGGCCACCACGTACGGCTGGGAGATCGTCTGCCCCGACCCGATTGCCAGGGCGTGATCGCCGTAGGGCTCCTCCGAATCGACGAACAGGTGGCGTGGGACGGTCAGGAAGGCGCGGAGCAACTCCGGATCGCGCAGCCCACGGCGCTCGAGCTGCTCCTGGACCATCCGCTGTCGAGCATCCGCCCAATGGTCGGCGCCACCGTCCGACGAAGGGCCTCGGGTCACCCCGCCGGCGCTACCGGATCCCCTCCACCATCGGCGCCAGCTCATGGGTCGCCCCGGTCAGTCGCCCCCGGTGACTGCGCCCTGGGCGCTCGGTTCCGTCGAAGCGCTTCTGCCCGGTTGGCCCGACGGGACGCGGGAGGCACCGCCATCGGCCTGGGAGCTCGACTGGTAGACGCCAAGCGTTGCTGCGTCGAGCAGGTCGTTCAGGAACCGATCCGCACGCTGCCGGAGGCGGCGTCGCGTCTCTGCGCCGCTTCGCGGTGCGAGCAGGACGCCAACGGCGAGACCCACGAAGAAGAATCGAATCGCAATCCGAACGCGGCTGAACATGCCGTCATCCTCTGCTGGCTGGGCGGTCAGGATACATCCCCGTCAGTTGCACCCTGCGTGCCGGTCCGGGCCGGCCGGTTATTCCCCGAGACCGTATTCGCGCATCTTGGCGTACAGCAGGCGCCGATAGATCCCAAGCTCCTCGGCGGCACGCGTGCGGTTGCCGCCTGCGCGCTCCAGCGCTTCCAGGATTAGCCGCCGCTCGAGGGCTGCGACCCTGCCCTTGAACGGTCCGGAGCCGTCTCCATTCATGGCCGCCGCTCCATCGCCGTCCTTCTGGCCGGGTTCCGCCGCCGTGAGCGTCCCAGACGAGTCCGCGTCCTGCCCCTGCGTCGCATCGCCGTCCGCGCCAACGGACTTCGACCGCCGTCCATTGCCGCGCGGCGCCTTCACCGACCCGAAGGGCAGGTGGTCAACCGTTATCGGCTGGCCCCGGGAGAGGACCACCGCCCGCTCGACTGCGTTCTCGAGCTCCCGCACGTTGCCCGGCCAGTCATAGCCGACGAGGCGATCGAGCGCCTCCTCGGTGATGGTGGTGGGAATGGCGTCCGGGCTCCATCGGTACTTCGTCAGGAAGTGCTCGACGAGGGCCGGGATGTCCTCCTTGCGATCGCGGAGGGGAGGCATCTCCACGTGGATGACGTTGAGCCGGTAGTAGAGATCCTCGCGGAACCGTCCGCGGTCGACCTCGTCGGCCAGGTCGCGGTTGCTGGCCGCAATGACGCGGATGTCCACCTTGATGGGCGTGTTCGAGCCGATGCGTTCGAACTGGTGCTCCTGCAGGATGCGTAGCAGCTTGGTCTGGGTGCCGAGCGTCATCTCGCCGATCTCGTCGAGGAAGATCGTGCCCTTGTCGGCCATCTCGAAGCGACCCTTGCGCATGGTCATTGCCCCGGTGAACGAGCCCTTCTCGTGTCCGAAGAGCTCCGTCTCAAGCAGGGTCTCAGGCAGCGCTGCGCAGCTCACCTTGACCAGGGCGTGGGGGTTGCGCGGGCTCGCCTTGTGGATCGCCTCCGCCACGAGCTCCTTGCCTGTGCCGGATTCGCCGGTGACGAGCACGGTGGCATCCGACGCGGCGACCTTGCCGATGAGCTTGTAGATCTCGAGCATCGGCTTGGACGAGCCAACGATCCGCTCCCGCTGGGCGTGCTGCTTGCCGAGCTCGAGCCTCAGGGCGTTGACCTCGCTCGCCATGTCGGCTCGCTCGAAGACGCGGCGCAGGGTCGCGAGCAGGTCATCGGTCTCGAACGGCTTGGTGACGTAGTCATAGGCCCCGGCGCGCATCGCCTTGATGGCCGAGCTGCTGCCTCCGAAGGCGGTCATCACGATCACCTCCAGCTCGGAGTGCTCGCGCTTGAGCTGGGAGAGAATCTGGACGCCGTCCTGGTCGGGCAGCAGGAGGTCCATCATCACCAGGTCGGGGCGGGATTTCTCCACGGCGGCGAGCGCCTCGGCGCCGGTTTTCGCCTTGGTGACCTTGTAGCCCTCGGCGGAAAGAAGGTCCTCGAGGAGGGAGAGCATGTCCTTGTCGTCGTCGACGACCAGGACGACCCGGGACTCTGGCATTGCCGTGGCAGTCTACGACTTCGTCCGTTTTCCGTACAGCGGGCCGGTTTCCAGGCTGTCGCCGTCTTGCGCCACTCCCCGGGCGCCGCCTTGCGCCACTCCCCTCGCGCCCATGGCCGGCGCCTTGCGCCACTCCTTCTTGCGCCGCATTGCGCGATCCACCGCGCCTCTTTGCGCCACACCTCCTCGCCCCGTTTTGCGCGCTCCACCGCGCCGCCTTGCGCCACACGCAACTAACGGCCAAGAAACGCGGTTCTTGGCGCCCTGCCTGGCCGACCCTTGCGCTGAGGTGCAAGAACCGACTAAGAACAGCCGGGATGGCACTCCCCAGCCCGTCCGCGCAGCCGCTAGTTGCGGCACACGCAAGATCCGACTCTGCCGCAACGGTAACCAGCCGGCGATCGCCTGGTAAGGCCCGCCCTCCACTCTTGGTGCGTGGCGAATCGCAGTCGTCCGGTCTATGAAGCCGAACGACTGTCGGATCGGCACATCGCACAGATCGGTGCGGATCTCCGTGGCGCGCGGATCGCGGCTGGCAAGACGCTCGCCGATGCTGGCCGCGCCATCGGACTCTCGGCATCGCAGGTCTGCAGGATCGAGCGAGGGCTGGTGCGCGGCGTGCCCTACCGGAGGCTGGCCCAGTTTGCTGGAGCGGTTGGCCTGCGACTCTCGTTGAAGTCGTACCCGGGTGGCAGACGACTGCTCGATCAGCCGCAACTCAACCTCTTGCGAGATCTCCTGGCGCGAACGCACCCGAGCTGGAAGTGGTCGACGGAAGTGCCGATGCCGATCGCGGGCGATCTCCGCGCGGCCGACGCTCGGTCGTCGTTGGCGACTTGCTCCGTCGTCTACGAGCTATGCACTCGGCTCAGCGACGTCCAAGGCCAGACCCGAGCCGGCTTACTCAAGAAGCGGGACCTGGCTGCGACCTGCCTCGTGATGGTCGTCCGGGCGACGCACGCGAATCGGCGGGCTTTGCGCCTCGCCGGACCTGGCATCGAGGTGGACTTTCCGTTGGGGACGCGGACCGTGTTGAAAGCCTTAGCGGAGGGCCGATGTCCGGAGGCGGATGGCATCGTGCTGATCTGAGTCTCACCCTGGCGCACCTTGCGCCACGCGCAACTAACGGCCAAGAAGCGCGGTCGTGGGTTCCATGCCTGGCTGAACCTTGCGCTCAGGTGCAAAAACCGACCAAGAAGAGGCCGATTCGTCTCGCCGAAATGCTCTGAGTGGCCGTTAGTTGCGTCACAGGCAAGATGCGAACTGGTGGCGCGCCGCGTGGAATCGCGATGCGTCGGCTTCTACGGGGATGCGACCGGCTGAGAGGAGAGGCCAGACGGCACCGCCGACCCCGACGGGAAGCCGCTCGCCGAGGGGTTCGCGCTCGGGGTCGCGAAGAGCTTCGATGGCACCCCGGCGAACGAGAGGACCAGCACCAGGACGAAGACCCCCACCACAGCCACGACCCACGGGGCGGCGAGCCGATCGTTGCGAGGGGGGAGGCTGCCGCGGTAGCCGGCGGCGGGCGCGCGCTCCGGAGTCTGGCGAGTCATACGGCGGCGAAGGGTACCACCCGCGCAGGAATGCGAAAGGCGCCAGCCGCGCTATCGGGCATTGCGCATCGCCGGCAGGAGGAGGCCGCCCAGTCCCGCCAGCGCACAGGCCACGCCGCCCAGGGCGAGGACGTTCTGCGGCCCGATCGCCGGGACGGCGGCGAGCAACCCCGCGGCACCCATCGACGCGGCCATCACCCCGAACACGATCGCCTGCCGGGTGGAGACCACGCGACCCATGAGCCGCTGCGGCGTCCGCTCCTGGAAGAGGGTGATGTTCGGAATGAGGAAGACCATGTTCGTCGCGCCCGCCAGGAAGAAGAGGCCGATCGCCACGAACGGATCCCTCACGAAGGCGGTGGCGGCAAAGCAGAGCCCGAAGGCGACGAAGCCGGCGATCGACATCGGCCCCTTGGGAATTCGGTCGGCGATGGCCCCGATCGCCACTCCGCCAACGATGCTGCCGAGCCCGATGGAGGCCATCAGCAGCGAGTAGTTCTCCGGGTAGCCCAGGTGGGATTGGTCGAGCACGTCCTTGGCGTAGAGGATCGAGCAGACGACCTCCGCGCCAACCGCCACCTGGGCGACGGCGCTCACCAGGGTGTTGGCGTAGAGCTCGGCCTGTCGGCGCAGGAAGAGCCACCCGTCCACCATCTCGCCCCAGATGGCCCGCACGCTGAACGGCGCTGCCACGTGGTCGCTCCGGCGCATCACCATGCTCCACAGCAGGAGCGCGGAGACGACGTACGTTGCGCTGTCGATGACAAAGGCCGCCGCGATCATCCCGGAGAGGGCCGCGACGAGCAGGCCCGCGGCGGGGTAGCCGATCAGGTCGGCTAGCGTCTCGGTGACCGTCGTCGCAGAGTTGGCAGTCACGAGCTCACGCTCATCCACGATGAGTGGCACGATCGCGTTCTTTGCCGGGCGAAAGACGATGCTCACCGAGGCCACCAGGAACGCGATGAGGTAGACGAAGCCGATGTTGATGTCGGCCGCGATGGGAACCAGCAGCACGAGACCGGCGCGCACGACATCGCAGCCGATCATCGTGAGCCGGCGATCCCATCGGTCCGCGAGCGCCCCGGCCAGGGGACCCAGCACCACGTTGGGGACCGCGGTCATGGCGAACGTGATGCCCACCTCCAGGGGATTGCCCCGCGCCGCGACCAGGAACGCCAGGGCCAGCTGGTGGATCCGATCTCCGAACAGGCTGACCAGCTGTCCCACCCAGAGCAGCGAGAAGTTGGCGTTGCGCGCCAGGCGGAGATACGGCGACTGGGTTCGCCCGCGAGGGACCGGGATGGCTGCTTCCAGGCCCCCGGCCGCCGCCATCGGTCCAGCAACCGCAATCTGGGGGGTCGCAAAGGCTCCGGCATAGGCGACCCCGGCCTGGAACTCGCCCCCCGAAGTCGGGCGGGGCGGGCTTGCGGAGAGCTCCACACCCGCTCGGACGGGCGCACCCGGCCTGGTCATCGACGCGACGATGGCCCAGAAGATGCCCATGGTCAGGAGCAGGTCGCCGATGCTGACCACGTCGCGGATGATCGGGACCGGCAAGGGGACCACATCGCCAAAGATCCCGCCCCGTCGAACGAAATCGGCGACCGAGGTGGCGGCCATCAGGAAGTGGAACGGGTCATTGCCGAGGTCGGCCGGGGTCAGCCCGGCGGCATGCAGGGCACCGGTCCAGACCGGCATGCGACCCGCGTTGAAAATGACGGCGAGCGTGTTCAGGCCGATCCCCACCGCCGCCACCTGGAGCCCGGGAACGCGCCAGTTCCCCCACAGCCAGGCGAAGATGAGGACGTAGGCGCCGATGAAGATGCCGCCCATCGGCAGCTGATCCGCGACTCCCCAGCCCGGCGCCGCGAAGCCGATCAGGCGGATGGCAAGGGCCAGCCCCAGGAGCCAGAGCCAGCGCAGGTGCAGATCGGCGAGGCGCGGCAGCCCGCCCCCCGCCAGCGCCCCGACCAGGAGCGCCAGTGCGATGGCGCTAAGGAACATCGTCCGAGGCCAGTGCTTGCCTCGGCGGACTCCCCTTCCGGCCCGATGGCGCCTTCGTCACCCGGGACGAGCGCTGCATGGGCGTAATGGCCGTGCCCGGGGCCGCATTGCTTTTCACGTCCTCGGCGCGGCTGCCGCCGCTCGGGGCGCTCGAATCGCTCGCGACGCTCGCATCGCTTACACGGCTCGCGACGCTCGCCGCCTTCCCGCTGTCCGAGTCCTGCTTCTCGCCGGGTTCCGGCCGCGTGGCGGTCTCGGGGCGGTCGCGCGGATCGTCCGCGTGGAGCATCGTCGGCAGCTCGTCCGGTCGGTCAGGCGGCCGATCGAGGATGTCGCGATCCAGACCCACGAGCACGGGCACGATCTCGGGGTCGAACTGGATGCCGGTGAACTTCTCGAGCTCGCCCACGGCCTGCTCGTGGGTGAGTGGGGTGAGCCGATAGGGGCGCGACGAGGTCATCGCCTCGTAGGCATCGGCGATCGTGAGGATGCGGGCACCCAGCGGGATCCCGAGCGCCTCCTTGCCCTCCGGGTAGCCGGAGCCGTTGAACCATTCATGGTGGTACCGGATGAGCGGCGCCTCGGCGTTGAGCTGGTGAGCGGGCGCGACGATCTCGGCACCGATGGTCGGATGCTGGTTCATGAGGATCCGCTCTTCGCGGTCGAGCGGTCCCGGCTTGAGGAGGACGTTGTCGCGAATCCCGATCTTGCCGATGTCGTGCAGCAGGCCGGCCCACTTGATCTTCTCGATCTCAGGCTCCGAGAGCCGCATCACCCGACACATGGCCTCGGAGATATGGCTCACCCGCTGGGAGTGGCCTCTCGTGTACCTGTCCCGGGCGTCGACCGCATTGGCCAGCGCCCCAATCGTCTGCTCGAACAGCTCCCTGGTCTCGACGTAGCGCGAATACGCCAGCTTTGTTGTGAACAGGGGGACGAGGAAGAGCGATGCCGCCAACCATCCCACGCCATTGGGCAGGATGAAGACCTCGGCCATCAGCCAGGCTAACGGCACAAGCGCAACGACATTCGTCGCGATGATCCGGAGATCCTGCGACCAGATCAGGGACAGGCTCTGCCCGGTGCGAGCGTTGACGATCAGCGCAGATAGCAGGTTGTTTAGCGAGTTGTAAACGAGACCCGCAACCGCGATTCCAGCGAGACTTGGAACCCCCACGGAGTTCGCAGAACCTGACAGGAACCCAGAAACGAGCTCGTAAGCAACACCTGCGAGAACTGCCGGCCCCGCGATGGTCGAGTGATTGTTTAGGGTGGCATACCAAGGGATCTTGAATCGGAGCTCACGAATCTCGAGACTCCCAAAGAGCCCGACGATTGCTCCTGCGGTCGGACCGCCGAGGACTATGGCAGCGAGGATTGGCGCTGAGGAAACCGAAACCTTGGAGCCAGCAGGCAACTGGATGGGCAGGGCACTAGCCACCAACGTGATTCCCACCCAGAACGCGAGACCAATTGGTCCCCCAATCTCACTCCGGACGGGGTAGAAGGTGATAGCCGCTGCAACCAATACGGCTGCAGCGGCTACCTGAAACGCGATCTGAAGGCGAAGGTAGTTATTCACCCGGCCATCCGCAGCATCGTGCAGTGGCGGAGTCTACCATCGCTTTACCAGATTCTGAGACTGCCCCCTCCCGCGAGGGCTAGGGATGCGAGCCCCAGTAGAACGGTGAGTAGCGATGGCAGATGCTTCCCGAAACGCATCATGCCTACCACCTTTACCAGGGTTTGGTGCTTGCGCGTGCCATCAGAAGGTGCCCTCTTCCGTAGCTAAACTCAACAACCGACTATCCGTGTCGGATGGTCGGTTGCACTACACGCTCCCCGGCCGCCCAAGTGCCCAAGTTCAGCAGCCGGATCGATGCGCCCGCCGGTTAGTACAGAAGTACTAGTCGACGGCAGGACCATAGCCCCGCCTCGTCGGAAAGTCAAGGGGCTACGGCGTTCAGCAGCAACAAAGTCACATTCTATGTGACCAGCGTCTCGCCCTGCAGGTGGGCGATCGCTGACGCGAGTTCTGGTGGAGCGGGTTCCGAGAATTCGTGTTCGATGCGGCGTATCAACCCGCGCAGTAATTGCTCGCCTGCGATTCGGCGTCCTGAGTCGGCTAATGCTCGCGCCATCGCGATGTGCGCAGCCTCGTCGAAATCATCCAGAGCAACCAGGCATGCCGCCAGTCCGACGCGATTGTCAGGCGGGAGGTCCCTCGCGAGGGCGGCGGGCATCAAAGACGTCCGCAACGCTCGGTGCATCCGCTGCCGTGGTTGAGTTGCCCAGTCCTCATAGAGGCATTCCTGGAGAAACTGACCGCGGAGCGACTGCAGCAGGAACCGAACAAAGCTGTCGTCCGGCAATGAAGATCCAGACAGACCTTCGAATCGACGCTCGATTTCGAAGGAGTCAACCTTGACAAGGTCCGGATTCAGCCCGACCGCTTCCAGCGTCGACACAACGTACTGAGGACTTTGGCCGTCGCGATAGCTCCGGTCGAATTGTCGACGCAGCTGAAACACGGTCTGGTTGAGGTTGTTGACGGCCGCACTCGGTGGCGCCTCGGGCCAAAGCGCGTCAAGAACTTGCTCGCGACTTAGCGACTGTCCGAAGTGCGCAACCAGAAACGAGAGAAGAAGGCGCTCCCTCTTTTTCGTGATCTCGACCGCTGGACCTTTCCATCCGCCGCGGTGGACAAGCAACTTCCCAAATGTCGCGATGTATAGACGCGTGGCATGACGCGCAACGAGGCGGCTCCGCAACTGCGCTATGTCGCTTGCGGGACCAATGTTCGCAAGTAACGGGATGATCGTTGGGTCTGAACGCCGCTCGATCGTACGCAAGACTATCTCTCGGTCGTTGGAATCAAGCGATGGGAGGACATCAGTGATGATCGGGCCCGCCCAAGCTCCAGGATCGGCGTCGACCAGAGCGGCCAGGACCATTCCACCTGACTCTTGAGCAATCGAGCGCGCGAACGGCGCGAGCATCCTGAGCCAGTGTCTGTGATACCAGATGCTGCCGATCCGGGTCGCTTCGGCCAGGGCTTTGCTAACGGCTGTGCCGGCACCCGCCCGGCTATGGTCAAGTAGCACTGGGCCTACTCGCACGATGGCATCGGCGGCCGCGAACGCCCCGCCCCGGTTCGCCCACCCCCGCGCGGTATCCCATGCGTCCACCCCACATCGGTCCCCGCACCGGCCCAAGGCATGTTCTGCCGCGGCCAGTGTGGCCAGGGTGGTGGGCGCGAGTCGAGGATCCAGTCGCCGCCCCGTCAATTGATCGACGACCACGGATAACTCAGCGTCAAACTCACGGCTGAGCAGCTTGGCTTCGACATGATGGATCAGAACCATTTCAGACGAGGCACCCAGATCGATGGCGCTGTTGGCATAAGTTGCGAGCACGTCCTTCGCATCCCCAAATCGCCCCATCGCCATGTGAACGCGAGCCATGCCTGTGGATGCTTCGGCGTGAATGCGAGGCCATCCAGCGGTCGCCACCATGCCCCGCTTGGCGAAGTAATCCGCACGTTCCTTCTCGCCATGGATAAGCAGAGCGGTAACAAGTATTGAGTTGTCCGCGAATGGCGATCGGGTTGCCTGACCCCAGAAAGCTGCCGCGCGTTCGAGAGACTTCAAGCTGTGGTCGAGGTTTCCCATCTCAAGCTGGAGCTGACCTAGGTTGTGGAACCCCAGAGCCGCGTAATGATCGAAACCAAGCTGCAAGGCCTCGGCCGTTAAGCGCATAAGACTTCTCTGGGTTTCCGCTAGGGGCTCCTCGAGCCACTGACGCGTTAGAACAAGGTTGCCCTCAGCTCTTAGACGGAGATCCCGAGCTTCGGGTGGAGCTAGTGCTAGCGCTTCGCTAGCCGCTTGGCTTCCACGGACTGGATCGCCCCAATGGCTGAACAGCGTGCCCAACTTGATCAGTGCGAGCGCCTGCATCCTTCGGTCGCCCTTGCTCTCAAAGAAGTTGCGACCCCGCTCAAGTGCCTCTAGAGCAACGACCCAATCGCCGCTAATGCCTCTCGCTTCGCCGTGCAGAAGGCTGAGGCGAGCGTTGTCGTGGATGGTCTTGGCGGGGAGCTGCTGGAGCCACTCGTCGACCAATCCGAGGCGGCCTTCCGCGACGACATCCTCCCCGTATCGGGCGATGAGGCGGGCGGCTTGACGCTGCAATCCTGCCCTGAGGTAGTGGTAGATCGCTTCCGGCCACTGTGAGCTCGTCTCGAAGTAGGAAGCGGCGTGGATGTGGAGGCCCATGACCTCCGCATCGCTGCGCTCTTCCGCCAGGCGGCGTTCCAGGAACTCTCGGAAGAGTCCGTGGTACCGATACCGTGATTCATCGAGGCGTTCGGTGAACAGACCGGCATGCTCGAGCTGCAACAGCCGATGCATCCCGTCGTGGACGCCGGCGAGCCGCTCGGCGACCTCGGGAGTGATCTGTTGGAGGATCGATGTCGAGAGGAGGAAGTTCCGCGTTTCCTCAGACTGCTGGTCGAGCACCTCCTCGGCGAGGAAGGCGAACAGGTCACTGTCCGACCTCGCCGTCAGCGAGTCGATCAGCGCGCGACGCTCTTCCGGTGTGCGCCGTCCTCGCATCGAGACGTCGACGAGCTGCAGGCTTGCGGCCCAGCCCTCGGTCCGGCGCTCCAGCTCAGCCGCCTCATCCGGCGTCAGGGGATTCCGGTAGACGTCACGGAACAGCTCGGTGATCTCCGGTCCGGTGATCCGGAGGTCATCGGTCCGGAGCTCGGCGTAGCCGCCGTGCGTCTTGAAGCGGGCGAACTGAAGCTGCGGCTTGCCACGCGAGGCAAACACGAACCGGCAGGTGGACGGAGCGTCACGCAGGATCTGGTTCCAGAGGCCGCGCACCTCAGTGACCGAGGCGACGAACTGCCAGTCGTCGATGATGAAGGTGCACGGCGAGACAAGCTTCTCGTGCATCTCCGCGAGCAGGAACGCGGCGACCCCGGGGCGCGACGATCCCGGTCCGCCCATCTGCCGCAGCACGGAATGCGCCCGTCGTCCGAACCCCGGGTAGTGCTGGCTGATCGCTTCGACCAGGTAGCTGATGTGCAGCGTCCAGTCCCGATCGTTCCGGTCCAGCTTGTACCAGTAGCAGGGAAAGTCGACCTCGCGCTCCCACTGCCAGAGCAGGGTCGTCTTGCCGTAGCCAGCGCCCGCTGCGATGACCACGGCCCGCGCCTCGGCATTGGCGTCCATCCAGTCGAGCAGTCGCGGGCGTCGGAGCAGCGGGGTCACGTAGTGCGGCGACGTGACTTTGTTATGGATGAGCGGATAGGTGCTCTTGAATTCCTCCATCGGCGCTCCCCTGGGCGGGTGAGGGCTCGCAGACGGCGGGGAGACGAGGCGTCCTTAACCCCGCAGACGCTCGGTAATCGGCTGCTCGGTCAATGGACCGTAGCAAGGCGCCGATTATCAACGGCTTATCCGCCGGTTGGCTAGAGGCATCGCAAGCCGGCCGGGCGACCCCGGAATCGGCTAGAGTCGGGTGGATGCGCGCCTTCATCGGCCTCGGGGGGAATCTGCCCGAGAGCCCGGCCACGCTCGCACGTGCGGTGGCTGAGCTGCGCGCCATCGGCTCCCATATCCGGGCCTCCTCGCTGTACTCCACCAAGCCTCGCGATCTCCAGGGCCAGCCGGACTTCACCAACGCAGCGCTGGAGCTGCAGACCGATCTCTCGCCCGAGGACCTGATGCTGGAGCTCAAGCGGCTCGAGCTGGCGCTGGGGCGAGATCCGCAGGGCGTTCGATACGGGCCGCGGGTGGTCGACCTGGACATCCTTGCCATCGACGGCAAATGCGTGACCGAAACCGACCTCGACCTCATCGTCCCGCATCCGCGGCTCCAGGAGCGGCGCTTTGCCCTCGAACCGCTGGCCGAACTGCAGCCGGACCTCCAACCCTGGCGTGGCTGCGCCGACGTGCGGCGCGACGTGACGGTGGCGGATCTGCTCCCAGCGGTTGCGGACCAGGGAGTGCGGCGGATCGCCGGCCCCGAGTGGGCCGATCGAAGGGCTTGACTCTGGGGTAACCGGAGACTCCATGCTTCGCGGCATGGACGGCCTCGACTGAGGCTAGAGCCGGACGCGGGGCGGGTGCCGGTCGTCGAAGGTATGCACCGTGTCGATAAAGCGGATGACTCGGCGATCGAAGCTCATCAGCAGGGAGTGGGTGCGCGCACCGCCGCCGAAGAAGCGGACGCCGCGGAGAAGCTCGCCATCGGTCACGCCGGTTGCGCAGAACACGACGTGTTCGCCTGAGGCGAGGTCGTTGGTGAAGTAGACGCGGTCGACGGCGTCCACGTCGACCCCCATCCCCCGGGCGCGTTCGCGCTCGGCATCCGAACGCCAGGCGAACGTTGCCTGGATCTCGCCACCCAGGCATTTGAGCGCCGCGGCAGTGAGGACCCCTTCGGGGGCGCCGCCGATGCCCATCACCGCGTGCACCCCGGTGCCCGAGACCGCGACGCTGATCCCCGCCGTCAGGTCGCCGTCCGAGATGAGCTTGATGCGCGCTCCCGTGGCGCGGACCTCCGCGATGAGCTCCTCGTGACGCGGCCGGTCCAGGATCACGACCGTGATGTCCCACACGTTGCGTCCGAGGCGCTCCGCGATCGTCCTGATCGTCTGATCGGCCGGATCGGAGATGCTCACGTGGCCGGCGACCGTGGGCCCCACGATCAGCTTGCGCAGGTAGGTGTCCGGCGCGTGCATCAGCCCGCCTGGCTCGGAAGCAGCCAGCACGGCCGTGGCATTGGGTGAGCCAGTCGCCACCAGGTTCGTCCCCTCCAACGGGTCGACGGCGATGTCGACCTCGGTCGCGGCGTCTGGGTTGCCGACCTTTTCGCCGATGTAGAGCATCGGCGCCTTGTCGCGCTCACCCTCGCCGATGACGATGGTTCCGGTCATGTCGGCCTCTTCCATCGCCCGTCGCATGGCCTCCACCGCCGCGCGATCCGCCCCGTCGCGGTCGCCGCGTCCCATGAGGCGCGCGGCAGCGATCGCGCCAGCCTCCGTGGCGGCCACCGCCTCGACGCTGATCAGCTTGTCCAGGGTGGGCCTCCTTGAGGACGCCATCGGAGTGAGATCAATGGCGGAAGTGCCGGCGACCGGTGAAGACCATGGCCATGTGGTGACGATCGGCCACTTCGATCGCCATCTCGTCGCGGATGCTGCCGCCCGGCTGGATGATCGCCGTCACCCCGGCCTGCGCCGCGATCTGGATCCCGTCCGGGAAGGGAAAGTAAGCATCTGAGGCCATCACGCTCAGCGGTGCCTTCTCGCCCGCCTTGCGCAGCGCGACCTCGACGCTGACCACGCGCGACGGCTGGCCTGCCCCCATCCCAATCATCGTGTGCTTCTTGGCGAGGACCACCGCGTTCGACTTCACGTACCGCACGGCGCGCCAGGCAAAGAGCAGGTCAGTGAGCTCCTCCAGGGTGGGGCGACGCTGGGTCACCACCTGGAGCTTGTTGCGGTCCTCCTCCATGGTGTCGAAGGTCTGGACGAGCAGCCCGCCGCCGATGCGCTTGAAGTCGAAGTTACCGATCCCCAGCTCTGGTCCGTCCGAGTCGGTGGGCGACACCTCGATGATCTCGAAGCCCTTTTTGGTCCTGAGCATCTCGAGGGCCTCCGGGGTGTACCCGGGCGCGACGATCGCCTCGAAGAAGCCCGGCCGGATGGCGCGCGCGGCCGCCTCGTCGATGGTGCGGTTGGCGCCGATGATCCCGCCATAGGCCGAGACGGAATCTCCTTCCAGTGCGCCGCGGAACGCCTCCGCCAGATCGACGACGCTCGCCAGGCCACACGGATTCCCGTGTTTGACGATGCAGACCGTGGGCGTCTTGAAGTCCGATGCCATCTGCCACGCCGCGTCGAGGTCGAGCAGGTTGTTGAACGACAGGTCCTTGCCAGAGATCTGGTGCGCGCTGGAGATTGAGGCGCGGCGCGCGGCGGGGTCGGCGTAGAAGGCTCCCAGCTGGTGCGGGTTTTCGCCGTAGCGCAGGTCCGCGCGCTTCTCCACGACCATGGTAAGCCGACTCGGGAAGAGGGTGCCAGCCTGGAGGTTGAGGTAGCTGGCGATCTGGGCGTCGTAGGCCGCGGTCAGGGCAAAGGCGTCGGCGGCCAGCTTCTGGCGCGTCTCGGGGCTGACCGTGCCGATGCTTTTGAGGTCGCGCAAGACCGATGCATATTGGGTGGGGTCGGACACGGCGGCCACGCCCGGGAAATTCTTGGCCGCGGCACGCAGCAATGCGACTCCGCCGACGTCGATCTGCTCAAGGGCCTGGTCCAGGGTCGTGCCGGGCTGGAGGACAGTCTGGGCGAAGGGATACAGGTTGACGACCACGATGTCGATCAGGCCGATGCCGTGTTCCGACAGCTGTGCGAGGTGATCCGGCTGGTCGCGCCGGGCAAGGAGCCCCGCGAAGATCATGGGGTGGAGCGTCTTCACCCGACCGCCCAGGATCTCGGGCGTCTCGGTCAGCTCGGAGACCAGTTTGGTTTCGATTCCCTGTTCGGCGAGGTAGGCGCGGGTCCCATCGGTGGCGAAGCACTCGACCTTCGCCTCCGCCAGTCCGCGGGCCAACTCGACGATGCCTTCGCGGTCGGAAACGGAGAGGAGTGCGCGCAACGGGGACCTCGAACTGCGCTGGACGTGGCGCGAGGGGTGGTTCCGGCGGGTGGGCCTCGGCGTGGCAAGTATAGCGAGGCAGCGTGGCTATACTCCGGCGCGATGGAGCTGTTCACCGACCCGCTCAACCCGATCACCTACCCGGACCTC
>JALYLB010000090.1 GCA_030774475.1 Chloroflexota bacterium
CCACCATTGCCCAACCCGCGATGGGTCCGTTGGGACCACGATGACCCTGGAACATGGCCGGCCACAGCATCACTCGACGAGCGGGACGCCTCAGCTGTCCCCCACTTCATCGAGGAGACCGCCCGCCGCGCCACAGAACGACTGCTGCGGTCGGATCTGCAGTGCGTTTTGGGTCACGCCGACTGGGAGACGCAGAACCTACGCTGGCGCCGAATGCAGCCGTGGGCCGTCCATGACTGGGACAGTCTCGCCTGGCTACCAGAAGCCGCGATGGCTGGCGCAGCTTCGGGAACCTTCGCCAGCGCGGAGATCCCCACTCTCGCCCCACTCACAAGTTCGGTTGCGTTTCTGGCTGCCTATCAGCAGCGCCGCGGAATCACGTTCAGAACAGAGGAGCGGGAAGTAGCTTGGGCAGCCAGTCTGTGGCCCGCTGCCCACAACGCTCGGAGCCAAGTGCTCTTTGACCGCCCACCATTCGCAGAGGAGGCGCTCAGAGAGCAGGCTGACCAACGCCTCGCTCTCGCTGGCGCTTGACCCAACCCTCACCGTCCGGCTCGCGCAGTAGTGCCCAACGGGCGCTCCGGCGGTACGCCAGCTGATTGGGCCCGAGCACTGACGAAGCAGTGATCTCTAGTGCGATGTCGCCGGCGTCGGGCCTCCGGGCAATGTCATGGTTACGGTGGGTCGAAGCCGTGCCCCAATGTTGGTAGGCGGGCTCACGAGGAGGGCAGCATGAGCACACGGCCGAGTTCGAGCGCCGACGAGGGCACTTCGACGAGGAGTACTTCGGGGCATCGAGCTCGGGCGTCGATCCGCCGCGACCGCCCTGTCCCGCGGATGGGAGCGCTGTTGCCAGCTCGTGATATCATGAGATATCGCTCGGGATGGGAGATCTGACCGTGTCCGATCTGCTGGTTCGTGATCTCCCCGAATCCGTCGTCGCAGCCCTGGACGCACACGCTGCCAGGCTGGGCCTCTCACGCAGCGAGTACGTTCGCCGTCGACTGACCGACGACGCCCAGCGCGCCGGTGGCCCGGTCACCGTTGCGGACTTTGATCGGTTCTCGCAGACGTTCCGCGATCTCGCCGATGACGACTTGATGCGCCAGGCCTGGGACTGATGGACTGGCTCATCGACAAGTCGGCGCTGATACGGCTTCCGCAGAGCACCGATGCCGAGGAGTGGGCTTCGCGGATCCAACGCGGGTTGGTGCGCATCAGTAACCTCACCCGGCTCGAAGTAGGCTACTCCGCCCGGTCCGGGCCCGAGCTGCGGAAGGGGCTGCGTACCCCACCTCTCTCGAACATGCCGGTGGAGTATCTCGCGCCGGCCATCGAGGACCGAGCGATCGAAGTCCTCACCCTGTTGGCCGATCGAGGACGGCATCGTGCGCCGTCCATCCCTGACCTGCTGATCGCGGCAACCGCGGAACTCAATAACCTTACGGTGCTCCACATCGACAAGGACTTTGAGCTCATTGCCGAGATCACTCAGCAAGCCGTCGAGCGGGTATCCATCGCCACAGGATGAGCAGCCGAGGCGGCGCTCCACGGCTAGGCAAGGTTCCGATCACGGTCTCAACTAATCGGGTTGGCGTCGCGTCTAAGCAGGTATGGGACTCATAGAAGGTCGCTTTGCGGGGAGAAGGCCTAGAGAGATTGGGTGGGACAATGCGTTGTACGCACATGTTGGCGGGGATCGCGTCCGCCGGGTTGGTGGCGGCGAGTCTTGGGATGGGTGCTCCGGCCAGCGCAGCGACGGTGAACGGCACCGGTGGCAACGACCACCTGCGAGGGACCCCGCACTCGGAAACGATCCGGGCTTTCGGAGGCAACGACCGGGTTTACGCGTTAGCGGGCGCGGATCTCATTGCTGTCGGGTCGGGGTCCGACCGGGTCGACGCGGCTCGCGGTGACGACACCATCCGCGGCGGTAACCAAGGTGACCTGCTCGGCGGTGGGCTAGGTGACGACACCATCTACGGCGGCGCCGGAAACGACGGGAGCAGTGGGGGCGCCGGCTCCGATGTGATCTTCGGTGGGGCGGGGGCCGATGGCTCTGGGAGCGCCATTTACCCGCTCGACGGCGCGGGCGCGGACACGATCTATGGCGGGCGGGGAAACGACGACGTCATCCTGGCAGATGACGGAACTCCTGACACTGTGATCTGCGGACCTGGCAAGGATCAAGTCTGTCGGCGTCCCGTCTGGGAGGCTTGGGGCCCCCGAAGCGAGTCGTTTACGGGCTAAGGCATAGAGAGACCGGGTGGAAGACATGCGTGGTAGGTACGTAATGGCGGGGATCGCATCCGCCGGGTTGGTGGCGGCGAGTCTGGTGATGGCGGCTCCGGCCAGCGCGAGGGGCGTGATAAACGGCACCGAGGGCCGCGACACTCTGCGAGGGACGCCGTTCTCGGACACGATCCGAGGTTTCGCCGGCAGCGACCGGATAGAGGCGTTGGCCGGCGCGGATCTCATCTTCGGCGGGTCGGGGTTGGACGCGGTTGATGGGGATCGCGGGGACGACATCATCCGCGGCGGCCCCGTAGATGACTTTCTCCACGGAGGTCAAGGTGACGACACCATGTACGGCGGCGCCGGACGGGACGAG
>JALYLB010000091.1 GCA_030774475.1 Chloroflexota bacterium
CCCGAAGCCGGCGTGAGGCCGGTGGTCGCGATCGTGCCCGGATCGCTGGGGGTCACCGCGGTTACGGCCAGGCTGGTGACGCTGCCATCCGGATCGGTGGCGCTGACCCCCGCCGAGGCGGCCTGTCCTTCATCGGTCGCGATGGACGTCGGACAGGTCAGGGCGATCGCCTCGTTCGGCAGCCGCTCGCTGACGTTGCCCAGGCCGTCGAAGGTGTCGATTGGATAGCCGCTCCACTCCAACGACGGGTCGAACGCGTCGGTCCCGTTCGCGTCGCCGGCGTTGACCGTCGGCTGGCGTCGGAGGGTCTGGTCCGTGGTGCTGATTCCGCCGCCGATCCACGCCGTCCCCGGGTTGACGCCGATCTGTCCAAGCACGTCCACCGCGGTGCCCGAGTGGACGAGGGCCACCGCGTCGTTGCCGTTGAACCACGCAGTGCCGAACTTCTGGTTTGCCTTGGCCAAGAGCGCGGCGCTCGCGTTGGTCGGGGTGACCACCCAGGTGGCTCCGGGCTGGATGACGCCGGCCAGCGGGACGCCGCTGTCGATGGTCGTGTCGCCGTCGAAGTAGAAGGCCAGGAAGTAGCCCGCCGCCGAGAGGCTGATCGGGTTGTCGGTCGGGTTGTAGATCTCGACCGCCTGGTTCGCGCCGCTGCCCTCGACGTACTCGGTGAGGAAGAGCTCCGAGCCGGTAGCCGCCAGTGCCGTCCCCCAGGGCACCAGGGCGCCGGCGACGAGCATGATCGTCAGCCCCGTGCCGAACGCGGCTCGGCCGGTTGAAGCGATCCATGTGGGCACGAAGGGCACCTCGTTGGGTTGGGCGGTCGATCGGCCAATGGCGGCCGCTCGGGGCTCTGCAACCTTATCCGTGCCGCGCGCCACAACCTCTGAGAAAGGCGTCCGGGTTGGGTGCGTGCGCGCACACGACGAATGCCGCGACGCGCGAGTACCTGTAGCGCGCCTAGCGCACGTCGAGCGTGGCGTTGGCGCGCGCGCTTCGCTCCAGCCAGGTGAACAACGCGAGGGCGAGGATGGCGTACGCGACGCCGATTAGTCCTTCGATGGCGATCAGGCCGCCGACCTCACCGAGTCCGGCGCCAGCGGCGGCCTGGCGGACTGCCTCCAGGCCGTGGGTGAAGGGCAGCACGTTGCTGATCACCTGCATCCAGCCCGGCAGGGTCCCGATGGGGATATTCACGCCACAGAAGAGCAGGAAGCTGAGCATCAGCAGGTTCGCCCCGAACAGCCCGTCGCGGAGCCGCAACGAGACCGCGCCTTGCAGCGCGCCCATGGCACTGCAGGAGAAGACCGTCACCAGCAGCGCCAGCCCGGCCACGCCGAGGGTCGACAGCGCGAAGCGGACGCCCAGGAAGACCACGCTGAAGCCGATGGCGTAGAGCGACACGAAGAGCCCGTTGGCGATAAATGGCAGGAACCGCCCGGTGAACACCGCCACTCGGTTGACCGGGGTGGCCAGCAAGGCCGGTAGCGTGCCGAACCAGCGTTCGTTGGCGATCGCCATGGTCATCCCGAAGATCCCGGCCAGCGCGCTGGCCTCGACGGCGTTGCCCAGGGCGAAGTAGGCCGGCGACCGGCCCGACGCATACGAGCCCAGGGCCGCGAAGAAGAGGAGCTGGAAGGTCGGCCCGCCGATGAGCGTGGGGATGTAGATCGAGGGGTGGGCCCAGTTGAAGAGCATCCCGTAGCTCATCCGGCCGCCATACCAGAACACGCGGAGCGCGGCGCGCAGCGTCCCGGGTTCGACCGAGACGCTGGGCAGGCGAGCCGCGGCAGTCGTCATCGCAGGGCAAGCGTGGCGTCGCGGCGCGCCTTGTCGAGGACCCAGGCCAGGATGATGCGAGCCAGGACGTAGTAGACGGCGGCCAGCACGAAGCACATCCCGATGGCGAACCACGGCGGCGCATCCGCGAGGGCAGCGCCGCGGATGGCGGCCATCCCCCAGGTGGGTGCGAGCAGCCAGCTGATCGGCTGGACCCAGTTGGGAAGGGTGGCGACCGGGACGAGCAGGCCCGCCACGATCCAGATTGGGTATTCGAGCAGGTTGCCGAGCGCGTTCGCGTGCCGATACAGGACAAAGGTGGTGGCGATGAGCATTCCCAGCGCACCCAGCGAGACCACGGCGGCGAACAGGCTCAGGGGCAGCAGGAGTGGATAGGTCGCCTGCAGCGGCATCCCGAACAGGAGCACGCCCCAGGCGATGGTGGTCGCGATGCCATAGAAGCCCAGGATCACCGGCCCGAGCGTCTGGCCGGCCAGGATGTGGTCGTAGCGCGTGGGGGCGCTGACCAGCAGCTCGAGCGTCCCCTCCCAGCGCTGCCAGGCGATCGCGCCGCCGCCGCCGAAGAGGGTCGTGCTCCAGACCCCCATCATCCCGCTCCCGAGGGCGGCGAAGAGCAGCGTGTGCCCACCGCCGCCGCTAGGCCCGAGCCGGAACAGGAAGAAGGCCATCGTCGCGAACAGCAACGGCGAGAGGAAGGTGATGAGGATGAAGAACTCGCTCATCAGCAGCATCTTCACGTTGAACCAGGTCACCGCCCACACCAGGCGCAGGGTCCGCGCCGGACCGTCCATACCTGGCCTCCTAAGCGACCGACGCGGCGCGCGCGGCGGCATCGGCCCCCTCCGCGCCATCGGTCTGGGTGGACGTGGTGGCGATCAGATGCACGTACGCGTCCTCGAGGGTCGGCTCGCGGGCGACCACCTTGCCGACCCGCGTGTCGCCCAGCGCGCCGAGCAGGCGCTGCGTGATCTCCAGGCCACGCTCGCTCTGGATGAGGAGGATCTCGCTCTGCTCGCGCTCCTCGGTGTTCACCGCGACGACCTCGGGATCACGCCGCAGGCGCTCGACCGCTTCGGCGGTCACCCCGAACGTCTCGATCTCGACGATCGTCCGGTTCTGGACCAGTTGCTTGAGGTCGGCCCCCGTCCCGCTGGCCACGATCTGCCCGTCGTTGATGACCGCGATCCGATCGCAGAGGGCATCGGCCTCGAACATGTAGTGGGTGGTGAGTAGCACCGTCTTGCCTGCGTCGACCAGGCTCTTGACCGTCAGCCGCAGCTCGCGGGCGCCGATGGGGTCGAGGCCGATCGACGGCTCATCGAGGAAGAGGACCTGCGGGTCGTGGAGCAGGCCGCGGGCGATATGCAGCCGCTGGCGCATGCCACGCGAATAGCCCTCGACCTTCTCGCGTTCGCGCCCGGTGAGCCCGACCAGCTCGAGGAGGGCCTCGATGCGGCGCCGCTGGTCCGCGGGATTCACGCCGTAGAGCTCCGCGAAGTAGCGCAGGTTGTCGAGCGCGCTCACCCGGTCGTAGAGGCCGCGGTCGCCGCCGAACACGTAGCCGATGACCTTGCGCACCTCGGTCGTCTGGTGGACGACGTCGAAGCCGGCGACGCGAGCGGTCCCCGAGCTCGGCAGCAGGAGGGTGATCAGCATCTTGATCGTCGTGGTCTTGCCGGCGCCGTTGGGGCCGAGCAGCCCGAACAGCTCGCCCGGGCGCACGTCGAAGCTGATACCGCGCACGGCCTCGACCTTGATCCGCTTGCGCCGGATGACGCCAAGGTGGGTGGCATAGGTGCGGGTAAGGTCGATCGCCTCGATCGCCGGCTGGTCGCCGGCGGCACGCGCAAGCGATGCGGGCAGCGGGATTCGGTCGCGGTCCATGGGTGGTCGAGTATACGGAGGGCGGTATTTCGAGGTCAAGAGATTCGACGTCAAACGGTCCCGAGCGTCGCGCCGCCCGCTGGCGTAGCCCATTCCGTAGCATTCCAACGTGGCCGACTACTCGTTCGTCACCCGCTGGCAGGTCGAGGCCCCGCTCGAGCGGGTCGTCGACGTGCTGAAACGCGTCGACGAGTGGCCCGCATGGTGGCGGGGGGTGCGGGCCGTGGAACAGATCGCCGAGGGCGATGCGGATGGCCTCGGGGCGATCCATCGGTTCACCTTCCGCTCACGCCTGCCGTATTCCCTGGTCTTCAGCGTGCGGGTCACGGAGGTCTCGGCACCGTATCGGCTGGCCGGCCAGGCCACTGGGGAGCTGGAAGGAACCGGAATCTGGACCTTGTCCGACCGTGACGGCTTGACCCACATCCGGTACGACTGGAACGTGCGGACCACGCCGTGGTGGATGAACCTGCTCGCACCCGTCGCTCGACCGATCTTCGCCCGGAACCACGACGTGATCATGGATTGGGGCCGCGTCGGCCTCGCGAAGCGGCTGGGGATCCCGGTCCTGCCGGAGACCCGCTAGAACCAGTCCTTGCGCCAGAAGTAGATCGCGATCGCGCCCATCAGGGCTCCCATCACCACGAGCGCCAACGGGTAGCCGATGGGCCAGCTCAGCTCCGGCATGCCGTGGAAGTTCATGCCATAAATGCCGGCGAGCAGGGTCGGCACCATGAGCACCACGGTGAAGGCCGTCAGCCGCTTCATGATCGCGTTGAGGTTGTTGCTGGTGACCGACAGGTTTGCCTCGAGGACCGCCGCGATCAGGTCGCGGTACAGATCGAGCTGGTCGAGGACCCGCACCAGGTGGTCATACAGGTCCTGGTAGTAGGGGACCGACTCGTCCTCGATGAGCTCCACGTCGCGACGTAGCAGGGAGTTCGCCACGTCTCGCTGGGGGGCGAGGATGCGCCGCAGCTCGAGCAGGCTGCGCTTGACGTCGAGCAGCTCGCGGAGCGTGCCGGGCTCCTGGTGCCCGGCGACGATGCGGTCCTCGAGGTCGTCGATCTCCTCGCTCATCTCGTCGAGGAGCGGGAAGTAGCCATCGACGACCGCGTCGAGGATCGTGTAGAGGAGCCCGCCCACAGACCTGCCCACCGAGTCGGCTCGCTTGACGTACCGATGGCGGACGGCCTCGATGGCCGCCGAGCTGCCCCAGTGGACGCTCACCAGGTATCCGGCTCCGGCGAACAGGTGGATCTCGCCGAGGCTCGGCTTGCCCTCCAGGCCGGGGACGAGTGGGCGATGGCCGCTTGCGTCCGCGGGCAGTACCTCGTAGGTGACCACGACCTGCTGCCCGGGGTAGGAGTCGACCTTCGGACGCTGGTTGCGGAGCTGGAGATCTTCCTCCGCCAGCGGATGCAGGTCGAACTCGTTCCGCAGGAGCTCGATCTGCTCGGCGCCGGGGTCGGTGACGTCGAGCCAGACCAGGACACCCTTGGTGGCCAGCAGCTGGTCGACGCTCGTCAGCTCGTCATCGGCCAGGGCACGCGGCGCCGCTCCGGGCATGCAGACGAGCGCCACGATCGTCCCGGGCACGGTTGCTGCTTGCGGCTCGGCCATCGGCGCGGAGTGTACGTCGCGGCCCGTCGCGGCAATGTGCTATCTTGCAGTAGCCGATTCCGGCGCGGGTGCGACAAGGAGGATCAACGGAACCATGAGCTGGCTGCCACCGGCGGTCGAAACCCTGCTCAACGTCGCTCTGGTCGGCGAGCTGACCGTGATCCGTCATGACGGGCGCGCGATCACCCACCCGCTCATCCCGCTCTACGACGGGGAGCACGTCCTCATGCACAGCTCGACGCTCTTCTCGCGCAAGCTCGAGCACATCAAGGCCAATCCTCGGGTCGCCGTCTCCCTGAGCGACGAAATCGCGATGAAGGGCAATCTCGACCGTGCCACGATCCAGGGCAGCGCGCGGGTCATCGAGGACGACCCGCACCAGCAGTGGGAGAAGCTCATCCTCGAGCTCTGGCGGCGCAAGGAGCCGGCGATCGACCAGTTCCTCAAGGCCCGGGTCGCCCTGCCGCTCTTCTTCGAGCGCGCGGTGATCGAGGTGATCCCCGAGCGGTGCCTCTACTGGCCCGGCGGCAACACCGCGCGACCGCCCGAGGTCACCGCTGCACCCCGACAGGCGGCCGCCTGATGGAGATCGACCGCCAGACGCTCGAGCGTCTCGCCGGCTACCCGTTCCTGGTCGTCACCTGGGTTGACGACACCGGCTATCCGTTGAGCGTCGCCACCACCTTCAGCCTCGACTGGACCGATGGCGCCGAGACCGCGATCCGCCTCGCGCAGCCGTCCCCCGCCGTCCCCGCCGATCGCGAGATCTCGGTGGTCGGCAGCCACATCCGGCCGCAGCCGGGCATCGGCTACGACGAACGCCGCTACCTCTGTGTCTGGGGGCGGGCAACGCGGGCCGGTGATGGGACCGTGACCCTCCACGCGGAGCACGCCTGGGGCTGGGACGAGGCGTTGATGCCGTTCTTCGAGTACTCGGAGCGCTCGGTCCCGCAGTCGCGTCGGTATCTCGAGCAGCTGTCCCGCGAGCAGGGCCGCGAGGTCAAGCCGCGACTCGCGCTGCCCTGGCTCATCCTGCGCACCACGCGCCTGCCATTCCTGACCGCGACCCTGGTGCCGGTCTTCCTTGGCTTGGCGATCGCCGCGCGCCACGGCCCGTTCGATTGGCTCGCCGCGATCCTCGTGATCATCGGTGGGAGCTTCGCGCACCTGGCGGTCAACGTCACGAACGACATCTTCGACACCCTCTCCGGCGCCGATGCCGCCAACGTGAATCCCACGCAGTTCTCGGGTGGCTCGCGGGTCCTCCATTACGGGCTGCTCAGCCTCCGGGAGCTCAGCACCTGGGCGGCGCTGCTGTACGCGGGAGCCATCGCCATCGGCCTCGCGCTGCTGGCGATCAGGCCCAGTTGGGAGCTGCTCGCGATCGGCGTCGCCGGCGTGCTCATCGGCCTGGCCTACACAGCCCCTCCACTGAAGCTCGTCTACCGCGGGCTCGGTGAGATCGCCGTTGCCGCCGGGTTCGGCCCGATCATGCTCGTTGGCGCGTACGTTGCCGAGACCGGACGCCTGGCCTGGGAGCCGCTGGTCGCCTCCCTTCCGGTCGCCATCCTTATCGCGCTGATCCTGTACGTGAACGAGATCCCCGACCGGCGCGGCGACGCGGCCGCGGGGAAGCGGACCCTGGTAGTGCGGCTCAGCCCGGTCGCTGTAGAGCGCCTCTACCTGGGCGCGGCGCTGCTGGCCTTCGCGCTGGTGGTCGTGGGGGTGGTCGCCGGGATCATGCCGTGGCCGACGCTCGTTGCCCTGCTGGCGCTGCCGCTCGTCTTCCAGGTGTACCGCGGGATCGAGCAGCACTACGACAGCCCCTACACGCTGATGGCCTACATGGGCACCAACGTGAAGCTCCACCTGTACACCGGCCTGCTGCTCTTCGGCGGGTACCTTGCGGCGCTGGCCCTCAGCCTGATCCACTGACGCCTCTTCACCGTTGGCGACAGCACCTGGCTGCCGCGCGGGCGGTCAGGTAGGCGGGGTGTTCTCGAGGGCCACGACCGACACGACCACGCGGTCGCCGGCGCGGATCTCCCAGCGGATTGGCTGGCCGGGGAGGTCCTTGGCGAACCAGAAGGTGCGAGATCCGTCGTCGACGGCCTGGGTGTAGCGCAGGCAGGCGAAGGTCCCCGCGGGAATCTCCAGGGATTCGTCGGCCACCTCGGTTGAGTCAGCGGGAAACGAAGCGTGGGCCTGGAGCTCCAGCCACGTCTCGCGCGACCGCTCGGGCTCACCCAGCCGCTCGCCTGCGGGGGACTCGTCCCACGACTCCTGGAGGGCGGCGTGCTCGTCCCCTCCGACGTAGCGGGCAACGTGGATGATCGGCTCCTGGCCGGCGCGCTCCACGCGAAAGCGCAGCTGCCGCCCCGGCTGGCACGAGGCTCGGATCTCATCCGCGGTGAAGGGTGTCGGGAGGTCCCCGGGATGGAGTTGGTGGGGGTCGGCCGCGCCCATCAGCTCCAATCCACCACGGGAGGCGCGTCGGAGGTGCCATCGGCTCGCGGAAGCGCCAGCAACTGCTGGTGAATGTCGAGGCGCGCGCGCGTGAAGCGCGGGTGGATCCCGCGTGGAGCCCTGAACCCGCGCCCGTCCCACAGGCGAACCGCGAAGTCGCGCCGCTCCCCGAACGCCTTCAGCAGAGGACCGATGGCGGCTGCCGCGCGATCGACTCTCGGGTCGCGCTGCGGCGCATGCGGGTCCGGCGGCGGAGTGGAGGCCGGCGCGAGCTCCACCGCCTGGAGATCGCTGGTCACGATGGCTCTCCGAACGACCAGGCAGAGCCGTCCCACGACGCATGGATGAGATCGCCATCGGCTCCGCGCGCGAAGACGTCCAGCCGGTTGGGGCCCCAGGCGCAGGCGGTCGGGTCGCTCGCCAGCCCACCCCCCAGGGACTCCCAGGGCTGCCAGCCGGCAGGCTCGTACCACCGATGCCAGAGCGCCCCGTCGCTGCCGCGCGCGAACAGGTCGATCCGGTCCGCGCCCCACGAGCACGCGGCCGGATTCCCGGTCAGCTCACCGCCCATGGGCTCCCAGGCATGCCAGTCCGCTCCGTCCCAGTAGCGATTCCAGAGCTGCCCATCGGAGAAGATGCAGAAGACCTGCATCTCGTTCTCTGCCCAGCTGGTGACCGCCGGTGCCGACGCCAGCGATCCTCCCAACGACTCCCAGTTCACGCCATGCCTCCGGCCCTCAGGGATGCTTGATGATGCCGCGGTGCGGCTCGCGGACGATGGCTGATCTTCCCACAGGCGGGGTCACGATCCTCAACCGGGACGAGGAAGGCGACGCGGTCGATCCCGACGCCTATGCTCTCCGCGCTGTGGAGCGCTGGACGACGATCATCGAGCCGTTCCGGATCAAGAGCGTCGAGCCCATCCGGCTGACGACCAGCGACGAGCGCCAGGCAAAGCTCGAGGCGGCCGGGTACAACCTCTTCAACCTCCACTCCGATGACGTCCTCATCGACTTGCTGACCGACTCCGGAACGGGCGCCATGTCAGCCGCCCAGTGGGCCGGGATCCAGCGCGGTGACGAGAGCTACGCCGGCTCTCCGTCGTGGTACCGGTTCCTCGAGGCGGTGCAGTCGCTCTTCCCGTTCAAGCACGTCATCCCCACCCACCAGGGGCGTGCCGCCGAGAAGATCCTGTTTTCCGTGGTCGGCGGCCCTGGGAACGTCGTGCCAAACAACACCCACTTCGACACGACACGCGCGAACGTCGAGTTCAGCGGCGCCGAGGCCGTCGACCTCGTCATCGAGGAGGGGCGGCATCCCGCCGCGATCCACCCGTTCAAGGGCAACATGGACGTCCCGGCCCTCGACGCACTCATTCGCGAGCGTGGCCCCGAGACCATCCCGTTGGTGATGGTCACCATCACCAACAACTCGGGTGGGGGCCAGCCGGTGAGCCTCGAGAACCTGCGCGCCGTGCGCGAAGTATGCGACCGATACGGGCTTCCCCTCTTCCTCGACGCCTGCCGCTTCGCGGAGAACGCCTGGTTCATCAAGCAGCGCGAGCCCGGGTACGCCGATCTCCCGGTCCGCGAGATCGTCCGCCAGATGGCCGCCCTGGCCGATGGCATGACCATGAGCGCCAAGAAGGACGCCATTGTCAACATCGGCGGCTGGCTGGCGATGAACAACGATGCCTGGGCCGAGCGATGCCGGAGCATGCTGATCCTCACCGAGGGATTCCCGACCTACGGCGGGCTCGCCGGGCGCGACCTCGAGGCGATCGCCCAGGGCCTCGCAGAGGTCGTCGACGAGGACTACCTGCGCTACCGGATCCGGTCGACCGCGTACTTGGGCGAGGCCCTCGTCGCGTCGGGCGTCCCGTGCGTGCAGCCGATGGGAGGGCACGCGGTCTACATCGACGCGGCCGCGCTCCTGCCGCACATCCCGCCGCTCGAATACCCAGGCCAGGCGCTCGCCGTGGCCCTCTACCGCGATGGCGGGATCCGCGGCTGCGAGATCGGCTCGGTCATGTTCGGGCGTCGCCCGGATGGCACGGAGGCCGCCGCTCCCATGGAGCTCGTCCGCCTGGCGATCCCGCGCCGGGTCTATACCCAATCGCACGTGGATTACGTGATCGAGGTCGTGCGCGACGTCGCACAGCATGCGTCCGCGCTGCGCGGGATGCGAATCGTGTCGCAGCCGGCGGCGCTCCGCCACTTCACCGCGCGCTTCGAGCCGATCGCCTGACAGTGGGGGCCGACCCCGCCCCGTGTGCGGCACCCGCCCTGTGTGCGCTTGTTGTCACACACCTGCCAAGGAGGGCCGACTGGCTACGGGCTACGCCGCCATTTGTGAGCCGCCGGTCACAAACGGACCTCGGGCTCTTCCCCGTTTGAAGTTAGGTGATGGACCCGTCACATCGAGCGATCCGCGGCCGGCTGCCCATGCCCAGACCCTGCGCCTGGGCTAATCGGTCTCGGGGACTACCTCACCCGGCGGGCGCCGGGTCTGCAGGTCGCGCAGGGTGTCGTGGTCGAGTCCGGCAAAAGCGCGGCAGGTCGGGAGTTCGTGCGCGACAGGCGCTCGGCGAGCTTGGTGAAGACCACGGCTAGGGATGGCTCCTGGAAGCTCCGTGGCACAACTCAGGATTTGTGCTTCTGACCGGAAGGGTCCTGTTTTGGGGCGGATCTACCAGCCGGCGTGGTACGGCGCTTTGGAGGCGGCCGCCTAGTCGTAGTCCTGGATGCAGGCGCCTCGGAGCGCATCTCGCGCAGTGCCTGCTGATCGAGTCTGCCGAAGCGCGGCAGATCGCCGATCGTGGCCGTCCGCGCCAGGCGCTCGCTCATCTTCCCGAGGACGAGCGAACCGAAATCTGGGATCGCCATGAGGCGACGCAGCGTGGCCGCGGGGATCTCAATCAACTCGGTTTCCTCCTCGGCCACCACGTCCGCTGTGCGAGGCGAGCCCGTGAGCGCCGAGATTTCCCCGATCACATCGCCCGCGCCGATGTTCGCGAGCGACCGGTACCCTTCCCCCGCCGTGGCCGCGCCCACCGCCACGCGCCCGGACAGAATGAAGAACGCACTGTCGCCGCTGTCGCCGGCCCTGGTGATGGCCGTGCCGGCATCGGCCGTCACGACTCGGCCAGAGCCCACGATCGCATCGCGGTCGCGCTGCGGCAGGCCGGCCAGGGCCGGGATGTAGCGTCCCAGCGCCTCGATGTCGGCCACCGTGACCGGTCTCACGGCGCCAAGCGGGGCCTTGGGCGCGGTCCGCAGGAGGGTGATGGTCCGGGCCCACTCGGCGGCGGGCTGGCCGATCCCCGGCAGGGCCGCTCCGACGAGCGCGACAACGATGAGGATGCCGGCGCCCAGCGCGAACATGAGCCGCACGTCCCAGACGTCGGCCAACCCGGCCAGGCCCATCCCCACCAGGTAGGCGACCTCGCGGACGACGTAGGTGGTGCTGAAGACGCGGCCGCGCATCTCGCGCGGGGTGTGCCGCTGGTTGATGAGGCGGCCGGCGACGAACGAAGGAGCGTTGAAGAAGCCGAAGACGCCGATGAGCACGATCGCCAGCCAGATGTTCGAGCTGGTCGCGTAGGCGAGGGCGGCCAGGCCCATGCCCAGGAAGCTGAGCACCAGCCAGCTTCCATCGCGGATGCGGTCGGCGTATCGGGCCATGAGCAGGCTCCCGATCACGAAGCCGACGGAGGTGACGCCCTCCTGGATGCCGTACTCGAACTCGGTCGCCTTCAGGACCTCGATCGCGAACGGCAGGAGCAGGACGTTGAGCAGACCGAAGACCATCATCGCCGCGGCGCGTAGCAGCGTGGCGGAGCGGAGCACGGGCTGGTCGAGGATGAATCGACCTCCCACGCCCAAGTTACGGACGATTTCGCGCACGGTCGTCCGCTCCTGCACCTCGAGGGGCTTGATCGCGACGAGCGAGATCATCAGGCCGGAGAAGAGGAAGGTGGCCGCATCGATGTAGAAGACGACGTCCTGGCTAGTGGCGATGAGCAGGCCCGCCAACGCAAAGCCAATGGCCGTCGACCCGAACTGTGCGATGGCCATGAGCGAGTTCGCCGCAGCCAGCTCCTCGTCCGAAGCGATCTCCGGCAGGACGCTGTCGTTGGCCGGCTCGAAGAACTGCTGGGCCGATGCGGACAGCAGGACGATGACGTAGAGCCACAGGATGTTGCCGGTAAGCGACAGGCTGAGCGGGATGGCCGCCACCAGGCCGGCGCGGAGGATGACCGACGCGACCATGATCGTCTTACGGTCGAGTCGGTCCACGAACACCCCGGCCACCAGACCGAAGATGAGGGTAGGGATGGACGAGACCATGAGCATGATCCCAACGTTCAGGATCGAGCCCGTTACCTGGAAGACGATGATGCCCGCGGCCAGGGAGGTGAGCGCATCGCCGATGGTCGAGATGAGCTGGCCAGTCCACAGGTTTACGAAGAAGCGGTTGTGGAAGATGGCGAAGGGGCCGATCGGGGAAGCGGCGGGCACTGTCGCGGCGGTCACCTAAGGGGCTGCCGTGTGGAACGTGAAGCCGTCGACGATCTCGGTCGCCTCGTCGACATCGGTCTGGTCCGGCTTCGTCCTCGTACCAATGCCTTCACTGGCGATCAGGACCATGAGGTTGCCGCCTGCAGGCAGAGCGAAGATCCCCAGGCGAACGATCGCCGGCACGGTCACCTGGGTCGCCGGGTCGACACCCGAGTCCGCGTCCGAGGTATCGACGACCACGACGCAACTTGCCAGGTCTGCCCGTGCCAGCCAGGTATCGGTCTCGGTCGCGGCGGACTGGCGGGGCGCGGGGATGGTGATGTCCAGGTAGTAGCCTTCCAGGCCAGCGAGTTTCGCTGCGTGTGGCTTGATCACCTTGCGAAGGTCGTCGCGTCTCGCCATGCTGAAGGCGATGTCGGTCGCATCGGTGTCCAGGCCATGGGCCAGCGCACCGTCTGCGGCCACCGCGTACGCATTACGGCACACCGTGATCCTGGCGACCGTGGCCTTGCCCGCCACCGGGCCTCGCGCGAGCGTGAGCACTGCATCGTGCTCGCCCACTGCCCAGCCGTCAGGCGCCGCGCGGAAGGTGACCAGCGGTATCGGAGTGGGCTTTGGCGCTCTCGCCTTCTCGAGGGTCCCGCGTGAGAGAGCGCCAAACCCCACGATGACCGCCACGGCAAGCGCCCCAGTGGCCAGGAGGACTTGGGTCATCCTATTCAACGCGTAAGCCTCCGCACCGGGCCATTCGCTGTCACGTTCGGCGCAGTGTGGGGCAGCGGGCGGGCGCCGCGCAACGGGATCACCGCCATCCCGCATCATGGCGCGATGCAACGCCGCTCCCTGGCCCTCGCGGCTGTCGTGCTGGGCTCGGGCATCGTCTTCCTGGACTCGACCGTGGTCAACGTTGCGCTCAAGGCCATCGGCCAGGACCTGCCGACGACATTCGTGGGCGTGCTGGAGGGGCAGTCGTACATCGTCAACGGGTACCTGCTGACCCTGTCCGCGCTGCTCATCCTGTCGGGCGCCCTCGCCGACACCTACGGCCGGCGACGGATGTTCATCCTGGGGCTCGGCGGGTTCGGGGCGTCATCGGTCCTCTGCGGCCTGGCCCCGAACATGGAGGTGCTCATCGGCGTCCGGCTCCTCCAGGGCGCCTTTGGGGCGGTGCTCGTCCCTTCGTCGCTGGCGATCATCAACTCGACCTTCCAGGGGGCCGAACGCGGTCGCGCCTTCGGGGTCTGGGCCGCCGCATCGGGCGTGACGACCATCGCGGGCCCGGTGCTGGGTGGCTTCCTCGTCGACTCGATCAGCTGGCGGGTCGCGTTCCTCATCAACGCCCCGCTGGTCGTGGCCGCCATCTACCTGGCGGTGACCGCCATCGACGAGAGCCGGAACCCGGATGCCACGGGGCACTTTGACTGGCTCGGGGCCGCGGCCATCGCGCTGGCGGTCGGCGGGCTGAGCTTCGGCGGGATCCGGGGCCAGGCGACTCACTGGGCCGATCCGAGCGCCTTCATCTCCCTGGCGATCGGGGCGGTGACGACCATCGCCCTCGTGCCGCTCATGACCCTGCGACCTGACCCCCTGGTGCCCCCATCACTCTTCCGCTCGCGGAACTTCACGGTCACCAACCTGTCCACCATGCTCATCTACGGCGCGCTCTACTGTTACGGGTCGTTCCAGGCGATATTCCTGCAGGGAACGCTCGGATACAGCGCCCTGGCAGGCGGCCTCACCGGTGTGCCGACCGCCATCTTCCTGGCGGTGGTCTCGACCCAGGCTGGGACGCTCGCGGGCCGCATCGGGCCGCGGCTGTTCATGGCCGTTGGCCCGGCGCTGATGGCCGTTGGGCTCCTGTGGCTGGTGCGGATCCCGTCCGACAGCCAGGCCTGGGGCGCAACCCTGGGACGGCCGGCGAGCCTGCTGCCGCCCGGGAGCGTCCTCGTCGACCTGCTCCCCGCGATCCTGGTCTTCGGCCTAGGGATCTCACTGCTGGTTGCGCCGCTCACCACCGCGCTGATGACCTCCGTCCCGGCCCGGAACTCGGGCCTCGCCTCGGCGATCAACAACGCGCTGTCGCGGATCGGGCCGCTGCTCGCCACCGCGGTTATCTTCATCGGGGTCACGGCCAGCTTCTACGGCGGCCTCGGCGAGCGATTGCCGGGCCTCGCGGTCAACACCGCGACGGTCCGTGACCGGTTCCCGCCCCTCAATGCACCCGAGAACACGCCGAGCCCCGCGACCGAAGCGGAGATCACGGCCGCCCGCGGCGCGTCAACCGATGCGTTTCACCTGGCGATGCTGATCGCCGCCGGGCTGTGCGCCGCGGGGGCGGTGGTCAATGGGGTCGGAATCCGGAACCAGCGGCCCGAGGCCTAGAACATCCCCGGGCACCACGGCGCGAGCGGCGTAGCGAGGAGGGCGTCGGCGCGGTTGACGGCGCCCGGCGTGCATTCCTCGATCCGCCCTGCCAGGGCAAGCTCAGCCATCCGAACACCTCCCAGGAAGACCGCGCCAAGGTCGGCCGCGGTCAGCACCAGGTCGGGATCTCTCTGGGTGCGGGCAACGCGCGCACCCTCCTGCATTGCCTCGACCTCCCACCGCCCGGCGTTCCACGGCAGGAAGCCGTCATGGACCTCGAGCACCAGGCGGTCGCGCCCGGCATAGCTCCGCCGCGAGAGCGCGGCCTGCAGGTCCACGATCCGGAGCCAGGCAGCGTCGGTGATCGTCAGGCCCATCCGCCGTGGCTCGGCCAGCATGAAGCGCAGCGGGGTGTCGACGGGCAGGTTGCCGGCCTGCGTGCGAGTGGTGAGGTCCACGGAGAGGAGGAAGCTCCACAGCTCGCGCTCCGCCTCGGGCGTCAGCGCCAGGGTCTCGGTGACCCGCACGCCGCCCTTCGGTCCGCGGTCGTCCCAATCGGAATTCAGGCGATAGCGGGCGTACCCATCCCCGATGCCATCGGTCTCGTGGACGACATAGAAGGCGGGACCGCCGCCTCGGCGCCAGCGCTCCGGGTCGTAGATGAATTCGGCCTGCCAGAACGCATTCGACCGCGTGAAGGTGCCTGCCCGCATCGGCAGGTAGCGGTCGTAGATCGGCTTGCATGCCTCGAGAGCATCCTCGGGCGGGACGAGCCGGAGCGAGCCACGCGGCACGTGCTGCTCGCGGAATCCTGCCGCGCTGCGTTCGATCTCGAACGAGGCCTTGAAGGTGGCCGTCCCGTAGCCGAAGCGACCGTAGATCTGTCCCTCGGAGGCCCACAGGATGGCGAGCGGCTCGCCGCGCTCGTGGATGGCCTCGAGCTGTGCGCGCATCATGGCCGTTAGGATCCCGCGCCGCCGGTGGGTGGGATGGACCCCGACCATGGTCACGCCGGCGGCGGGCAGCCGCGCTCCCGGGACGCTGAGATCGAACGAGAAGATGCCCGCGGTGCCCACCACCTGGTCACCGGCGTAGGCGGCGATGGCGCGGTCGAGCTCAGTCTCTGCCTCGAAGGCCGCGACGTCCTCGTCGTTCGCAAGGTGCCCGAACGAGACGTCGACCGCGTCGAACCATTCCCTGGCGGTCCCGCCGAACGGCCGCACGTCGACCTGCACGCCGCCCATGATCGGGGTTGCGGTTGGAATTGTCATGCGCCGATGGTGACGCCTGTGCGACGCTCCTGCTGTCGCCTGCCAGACAGCCGGTATCATTCGCCGATGGAACCGCTCCAGCGCGGCACGGTCGAGGCGATCCATATCCATCCCGGCCGATCTGAGCCGATGGTGGCGGTCCCCGATGCCGTCCTCGAGGCCGGGACGGGGATCATTGGCGACAGCTACGCCGGCCTCGGGATCGCCGGCTCCCACATCACGTTCATCGCGGCCGAGGGGATCGAGGCCATGGTCGAGCGGACCGGTATCCCGCTCGAGGCGCGCGAGACCCGTCGCAACGTCCTGACTCGCGGAGTGGACGTGAACCTCCTCGTCGGCCGGCGATTCCGGGTCGGTGACGCGCTCTGCTACGGCGTGAAGCCGTGCACCCCGTGCAACCACCTGGAGGAGCTCACCCGTCCGGGGGTGCGCGCCGGCCTCTCCGGCCAGGGCGGCCTCCGCGCCGATGTCCTGGAGGGCGGCACCATTCGCCCCGGCGACCACATCGAGGAGCTCGACGGCTAGCGGCCCCTTGGACATCGGCGGCTTTATCGCCGGCGTCGTGGCCGCCCTCCTGCTCCTCCTCGTACTCGGAGGGAATCGCGGCCGACGTCTCGCTTCGGGCCGCTGAGCCGCGAGCCGCGACGCGCGAGCAGGCCGCTATCATTGCCCGCGCCCCCGCCGCGCCCGGCGCTGCCGCGACGCCGGACGGGATCGAGCGCCCATTGCGAGCGACACAGTTGACCCGATTCACGAAGCTCGCCGCGGTCACCGCGGCCATGACCTTCCTTCTCGTGGTGGTGGGCGTCGTGGTGCGCTCCACCGGCTCAGGGCTGGGCTGTCCGGAATGGCCCACTTGCCAGGGGACCTGGGTCCCACCGTTCGACGACATTCACGCCATCATCGAGTGGTCGCACCGAACCACCGCGGCGGTCGTTGGGCTGCTGGCGGCGGCGCTGGCGATCTCGGCCGTCGTCGCCTACCGCCGTCGGTCATCCATCGTGTGGCCGTCGCTGGCCATCCTTGCCCTGGTCGTCTTCCAGGCGATCCTCGGCAAGGTGACGGTAGAGAGCGAGTTGGCCGGCGACATCGTCACCGCCCACCTGGCGACCGCCATGTCGCTGCTCGCCCTGGTCATCTACGTTGCCGTCCGCTCCGGCCTTCCGGATCGGGTCCTGCTGAAGGGCGGTTGGCGCGGCCCCACTCGATGGCTGACCATCGCAGCAGCGGCCGTCTTCGTGCTCCTGCTGCTCGGCTCACACGTGACCGCCACGGACACCGCGCTGGTCTTCCCCGACTGGCCGCTCATGAATGGCACGCTCTTCCCGGCCCTGACGGCGGTCACCACCCCGCACGTCATCCATCGATGGGCGGCGGTGGTCGTCGGGGTCATCCTGGCCGCCGCCACACTGGCCGCGCTCCGCGACCGTGAGAGCAGCCCAGACATCGCACGACTCGCCATCGGCGCCTCGGCGCTCTACCTCGTCCAGGTGGTCGTCGGCGGGCTGCAGGTGTTCACCGGCCTGGCGCCGTGGAGCCAGATCCTCCATCTCTCGCTGGGTGCCGCCATCTGGAGTCTGCTTGTGGCGGCGGTCGTCCTCAGTCATTACCGGGGCCGCCTCGCCGCGCAACCGGGTTCACGCTCCAGCGAGGCCATCGTCGGCGGCGTGGACACCTCCGCGGGCGATACCACCCGAGCCGGCGAGGCGACACCGGCCGGGCGTTCGACCGCGCAGGTCCTGCGCGCCTACCTCGCCCTGACCAAGCCACGGATCATCGAGCTGCTGCTGGTCACCACCCTGCCGACCATGGTCCTCGCGCAGCGTGGCATCCCTTCGGTCTGGCTGATGGCGGCCGTGGTCCTGGGCGGGACGATGGCCGCCGGCGGCGCGAACGCGATCAACCAGTACATCGACCGGGATATCGACGACGTCATGCGCCGCACCCGTCATCGGCCATTGCCGACCCACGCCGTGCAGCCGGGAGCCGCGCTCGCCTTCGGCATCGGCCTGTCGATCGTCTCCTTCGCCTGGCTGACGCTGACCGTGAACCTGCTCAGCGCACTGCTGTCGGCCAGCGCGATCGCCTTCTACGTGTTCGTCTACACGCTCTGGCTCAAGCGCTCGACGCCACAGAACATCGTGATTGGCGGCGCCGCCGGCAGCGTCCCGGTGCTCGTCGCCTGGGCCTCAGTGACCGGAACGGTGGGGGTGCCGGCGTTGGTCCTCGCCGCGATCGTCTTTTACTGGACGCCGCCGCACTTCTGGGCGCTCGCGCTGCGCTACAAGGCCGATTACGCGACCGCGCGTGTGCCCATGATGCCGGTCGTCCGCGGCGAAGCGGAGACCGCGCGCCAGATCACGCTCTACTCACTGCTGCTGGTCGCAGTCAGCCTCCTGCTCTTTCCAGCCGGCCAGATGGGGCTCATCTACCTGGTCACCGCGGTCGTGCTGGGCGTCGCCTTCGTCTGGTACGCGGTTCGCATCCAGCGCCATGCGGCGGACGGCCGCGCAGCGATCGAGCTCTTCCGCTACTCGATCACCTACCTGACGCTGCTCTTCGTCGCGATCGCCGCCGACAGCCTGCTGCGCCTCACCGTCGGCTGACCGGCGCGTCGCGCGCATCGGTCGCCTCATGGCGGCGGCGCTCCTCGTCCAGGCGTGCATCGAGTCGCACGGTGCGCGCATCCTCGAAGCGCATCCAGGCTGCGACCACTCCGATCATGGCCACCAGGAAGACCATGTCGCCAAAGACCCACATGAGCGTGCCGCCCAGGTGCTGGTCGTCGAGCGGGCTCGGTCCCCAGGCGCGGACGAGGTTCAGGTAGTGCGGGTAGAGGACGCGCTCGGTGGAGAGGAGGGCGACGCCGAGGAACGAGTTCTGGGGCATGGCCAGGAACAGGTAGAGGATGCGCACCGGGTGGGGCATCCGCCAGGGCTGCGGGTCCGGGCCGATGGCCGGCCACCAGAAGAGGAGCGCGGCCCCCAGGAAGCAGGCGTGCTCGATGTAGTGCACCAGGTCGTTCTGCAGGGCGAGGTCGTACCACGACGAGAAGTGCCAGCCCCAGTTCACTGCCGCGAAGACGATCCAGGTGACGAGCGGAAAGGCCAGCCATCGGACCGGCGCGCTGTGCAGGACGAAGACGAGCCGATGGCGCGCGGTCGGCGAGGCCGCCCGCAGTGCCAGGGTGATCGGCGCAGCGAGGACGAGGAGCGGGGCAGCTACGAACTCCAGGAGCATGTGCTGCACCATGTGAACGCTGAAGAGCGACCCCTCGAAGGTGTCGATGGGCGAGACGAGCGCCAGCAGGATGGCGGCGAGGCCTCCCAGGAAGAGCCAGCGCCGATAGCGCGGCACCGGATGATCCGCATGCAGCCGGGCGACCCGCCGCTCCGCCCACAGGTACGCGGCGGCAACCACGAGCACGCCGAGGATCGGGACCGGGTCCAGCGTCCAATCAAGGAGAACGGCGGGGAAGACAGGAGCGCGCGCAGGGCTGCCGTGCGCAAGAGCCGTGCCGGTCGCGACAACCGGCAGGCCCGCGATCATCGCCAGGGCGCAGGCGATCCGCAACGCTTCTCGGGTCGGCCACCGGCGGGTCACTACGCGCATTCTGCCGCGGTAGGGCCGCGTGCCGCCGGAACCTCGGCGGAGGTTGGCGCGCCTGGCAGCCAAATGTGGAGATCAACCTGCCTCTCCGCCGCGGTCATTGCGCTCGCCCTGGGCCTTGGCGCCTGCGGCGGAACGGGTTCCGCCGACCCCATCGCGCATCCTTCGGGCGACGCGCTCGTGCTCAGGGTCGAGACCACGGGCGGGCTGATCCCCAATGAAGCCAGGTTCACCGCGATCCCCGGGTTCTCCCTCTTCGGTGACGGTCGGGTGATCACCACCGGCCCGGTGATGGAGATCTACCCGGGTCCGGCGGTGGCGCCGGTGCTGGTTCGCACGCTGAGCGAGGCGGGCATCCAGGCGGTCCTTCGCGAGGTGGCGGCGACCGGCCTCTTCACCGCCGACCGCGAGTTCAAGGGCGCGGAGCAATCCATCGCCGACGCCGGGACGACGGTCTTCACGTTGCACGCGGATGGACGCGAGGTGCGAATCACCGTCTACGCGCTCGGTATGCTCGGCACGTCCGGCGCGACGAACGGGATCAGTGGCGACGAGATCGGCGCCCACCGGGCCTTGACCGCGCTCTCCGCCCGGCTCGGTTCGCTCGACAGCTGGCTGACCGGCAGCTCCTGGACCGATGCCGAATCGCACGCCTACCGGGCGAGCGCGCTGCGCCTCCTCGTTCGCAACGCCGACGGCGATGCCCCAGACCCGAGCGGGATCGAGAACCAGGTGCTGATCTGGCCGGGGAGCGCTGCACCGGCGACCTTCGGGAGCCCGGTCGACGCCCAGCAAGGCTCGCGCTGCGGCGTGGTCAGCGGGGCGGATGCGACCGCCTGGCAGGCCGCCCTCGCCGGCGCGAACCAGCTGACCCGCTTCGCGGCCAACGGCCACCGATACGCCGTCTCCGTCCGACCACTCTTGCCGGACGAGCCTGCGACCTGTCCGGTGCGCGTCTAGCGATCGATCCGGCGCACGGATCGTCGCGGGATGACGGGGCGCCGCGGGCATCGGTAGAATACGGCCCGTTGCGCCTCCGGCCTGACCTGGAGGCCTCCGCCGTTGATCACCAGGCAGCGATACCTCCCCCCTGATGGCGACGATGCACGCCACCCGAGTCGTTCGATGAGGAGCCTCGAGACGAGCTGATGCGACGACAGGCGGCCCGACCGCGGCTGCGGACGATGCTCCGCACGGCAGCCTCGCTGCTCGTCCTCGCATTGCTCGGGGGGTGCCTCTTCCCACCGACCCCGGAGACGACCCAGAGCAAGGAGGTCTTCTCGCTCTACACGATCGTCTTCGTCCTCGGCGCGATCGTCTTCTTTGGCGTGGAAGGGGCCATCGTCTGGTCGATCCTCCGCTACCGCCGCCGCGACGACCGGCTGCCGGACCAGCTGCACGGCAACACCCTCATCGAGATCCTGTGGACCGCCATCCCCACCGTCATCGTCCTCTTCCTCTTCGCAATCTCGACCATCACCCTGACCAACATCGAGGCGAAGGCCGCGCACCCGGCGGTGAATATCGAGGTGACCGGTTTCCAGTGGCAGTGGACCTTCCGCTACCTGGACAACGACAACGACCCGAAGAACGACTACCAGGTGACCGGCACGGCCGCCAACCCGCCGGTGATGGGGCTACCGGTCGGCGAGCCGATCCACCTCACCCTCAAGTCGGCCGACGTGATCCACTCGTTCTACGTTCCGCACTTCCTCGTCAAGCGCGACGTGATCCCGTTCCCGGCGAGCATTCCGCCCAACGAGCTGGAGTTCACGATCACCGACCCGGGCACCTACGGAGGTCAGTGCGCCGAGTTCTGCGGCGACCTCCACGCGCAGATGACCTTCAGCGTGAAGGCCATGACCCCGGCGGATTTCGCCACCTGGCTCGCGGATGCCAAGGCCGGCAAGACGTCGCCACCGTCCGGGTCACCCCCGCCCAATGCCACCACGATCGACCTGACGGCGAGCCAGATCGCATTCGACAAGACGAGCCTGCAGGTCCCTGCTGGCCAACCGTTTGTGATTCATTTCACCAACAAGGACGCGGTGAGCCACAACGTGTCCGTCTATGACTCGGCCGGCAAGCCGCTGTTCACCGGCGAATTCATCACCTCGTCGACAATCGACTACCGGGTACCCGCGCTGCCAGCGGGCCAGTACAAGTTCCAATGCGACGCACATCCGACGCAGATGAACGGCACCTTGAGCGCCAACTAGCGAGGCCAGCGCAGAACCGATGGCGACCACCACCCTCACCCCGCGAGCCGAGACCTATCGGCGGTCCTGGATCCTCGAGTGGCTGACCACGGTCGACCACAAGAAGATCGGGATCATGTACATCGTCAACTCGTACTTCTTCTTCTTTCTGGCCGGCATTCTGGCCCTCGTGATGCGGAGCGAGCTGGCGGTGCCTGGCCTCCAGTTCCTGGACAACCGGACCTACAACGAGGCCTTCACCATGCACGGGACGATCATGATCTTCCTGTTCGTGGTGCCGGTCCTCGCCGGCTTCGCGAACTACATCGTCCCGCTCATGATCGGGGCGCCTGACATGGCATTCCCGCGGATCAACGCCCTCTCGTTCTGGCTGCTGCCGGTCGGCGGCGGCCTCATCATGTCGGGCTATCTGTTCGGCGGCGCCGCGGCGGAGGGGTGGACCGGGTACACGCCCCTCTCCTCGGCCTACTCGCCCGGACCCGGGACCGACCTGTGGCTCATTGGCCTGATCCTGGTCGGGACGGCCTCGATCCTGGGCTCGATCAACTTCATCGCCACGATCTTCAAGATGCGCGCGCCGGGCATGACCCTCTTCCGGATGCCGATCTTCGTCTGGACCATGCTGGTGACGATGACCCTCATCCTGCTCGCAACGCCGGTGCTCACCGCGGGCCTCATCGCGCTCTTCATCGACCGCAACTACGGCGGGTCGTTCTTCGAGCCGGCGACCGGCGGCAACCCGATCCTCTGGCAGCACATCTTCTGGTTCTTCGGCCATCCCGAGGTCTACATCGTCATCCTGCCGGCGATGGGCGTGGTGAGCGAGGTGCTCCCCGTCTTCAGCCGCAAGCCGCTCTTCGGCTACCGGGCCTTCGTCTTCGCCACCATCTCCATCGGCCTCCTGAGCTTCAGCGTCTGGGCCCACCACATGTTCACCACCGGGGTGGTCTTCCTGCCGTTTTTCAGCTTCATGACCGCCCTGATCGCCGTCCCGACCGGGGTGAAGATGTTCAACTGGGTCGCCACCCTGTTCCGCGGCTCGATCAGCCTGACGACGCCCATGCTCTTCGCCCTGGGCTTCATCAGCATGTTCCTCATCGGCGGGATCAGCGGCGTGATGCTCGCGGAGGCGCCAATCGACTTCCACCTGCAGGACACCTACTTCGTGGTCGCCCACCTGCACTACGTGTTCTTTGGCGGTTCGGTGATGGGCGTCTTCGCGGCGACCTACTTCTGGTTCCCGAAGATGTTCGGGCGACGCCTGAACGAGCGCCTGGGCAAGGTCCACTTCTGGCTTATGTTCATCGGCTTCAACCTTGCCTTCTTCCCGATGCACATGCTTGGGATCCAGGGCATGCCGCGACGGATCGCCGACTACTCGCCCGACGCGGGCTGGACCCAGCTCAACATCATCTCGACGGTGGGTGCCTTCACCATTGCCATCAGCATCCTGCCGCTCATCGTCAACGTCGCCGCGACGTTCATCAACGGCGAGCGGGTAGGCGACGACCCGTGGGAGGGGAACACCCTGGAGTGGGCAACGAGCTCGCCGCCGCCGCCGTACAACTTCGACACGCTGCCGCCGATCCGATCCGAGCGCCCGGTCTTCGACCTGCGCCACAAGCACGACCTCGAGCACATGCGGGCGCCAGCGGTGCCCGCCGCCGAGGGTGGCGGGGAGGTGCCGTCGTGAGCGCGGAGGCCAGGCGGATGACCCCAGCCGCCGAGCCCGAGCGTCGCGCGGTCGGGATGCCGACCCCGCTGCTCGGGATGCTCCTCTTCATCGCCAGCGAGGTGATGTTCTTTGGCGGCCTGTTCGCTGCGTACTTCAACAGCCGGGCCGCGCACCAGGGCGAGTGGACCCCGCCACCGGGCGCGCCGGAGCTCGAGATCCTGCCCATCGCGCTCCCGATCACCATCATCCTCATCAGCTCGAGCTTCACGATGTAGTTCGCCGTTTGGGCCATCCGCCGCGGTGACCAGCGCGCCATGAAGCGCTGGATCGGCCTGACCCTGGCACTGGGCGTCACCTTCCTGCTCGGGCAGCTGTACGACTACTCCCAGCTCGGCTTCGGGATCGGCGACGGGATCTTCTCCACCACCTTCTACACGTTGACCGGCTTCCACGGGGCGCACGTCTTCGGCGGGGCGGTGGGCCTGACGATCCTCCTGGCGCGCTCGATGCAGGGCCAGTTCAGCGCCCGCAACCACGTCGCGGTCGAGGCGATCAGCATGTACTGGCACTTCGTCGACGTGGTCTGGATCGCCCTGTTCAGCACGCTCTACTTCCTGCGCTAGGGAGCTCGCACGATGCCCGACACCGCGCTCGGTTACCTGATCATCGGGGTGGGGATCCTCTTCCTATTGGGCCTCGTGTTCGCGATCACCAGCCGAGTCCCGCCGTCCGCCGAGCGGCCGCACCCACCGCGAGGGGTCCACATGCCGAACCCCAGCCTGCTGCCGGTCGTCTTCGCCGTGGGTGCCGCGTTCCTCGGGGCGGGACTCGCCTTCCACCCCAAGGGTTGGGTGATCAACCTCTTCCTCGCGGTTCCCGGCCTCGCGATCTTCGCGTATGCCGTTGTCGGGTGGGTTCGTGCCGCGGGCACGGAATGGCACGACACCGATCGCGGTGCCCACGACGACGGCCAGGGGCATTGAGTGACGGCCGTCCCGGCCGACGACCGCCAGCCGGCCCAGATCACCCGGTCTGCGTGGCGGCTTCCCCTCGCCTACCTCGTCGCGGCAGCGGTCCTGCCGTTCATCCTGCTCGTCATCCTGGGCTGGCGGCTCCTCGTCGCCGGTGCCGCGCCGGCGGCGAGCATCGGCTCGCCGGCGCCGGGGTTCGCCCTCGCCGACCTCGACGGCAACCCGGTTCGACTTGCCGACCTGCGCGGACGCCCGGTGATCGTCAACTTCTGGGCGAGCTGGTGCGCTCCGTGCGTCGAGGAGTTCCCGCTCCTGCAGCAGGCGCTCACCGAACATCGATCGGACGGGCTGGCGGTGATCGGTGTCGTCTTCGACGACCGGTCGGAGGCCGCCCGGGGCTTCCTGCACCGGATGGGGGCGGCCTGGCCGGCGGCGATGGATCCCAACTCGAGCGTCGCGAACGCGTACGGGGTGTCGGCGCCGCCCGAGTCGTTCTTCATCGACCGGCAGGGACGGATCGCCGGGCGCCAGATTGGCCAGCTGAGCGCCACGGACCTGGCCACCCAGCTGGCGAGCATTCTTGACACGAACTGAGCACGCATGAGGCTGACGGCATGAACCTCCCCCCGGTGGCCGCCGACGAAGAGCGGTCGATCGTCGTCGACACGGTCCACGAGATGCACGCCGATCACCGCGATCCCCAGCGCCAGGAGATCCAGCAGAACCTGTGGGTGGCGCTGCTGCCGCTGGCCCTCATCACGCTCCTCGTGCTCGCCTTCGTGGCGGCCGCCTGGACGATCCTCGCCGCAGCCTGACCTATGGCGACCGAGCCGGCGATCGTCGTCTCCGGGCTTCGCAAGTCGTACGGGACCCTCGAGGCGGTGCGCGGCATCGACTTCACGGTGCAGCGCGGCGAGGTCTTCGCTCTGCTCGGGCCGAACGGCGCCGGGAAGACGACGACCGTCGAGATCCTGGAGGGGTATCGGACCCGAACGGCCGGTGAGGTGCGCGTTCTCGGTCGCGAACCGGCGCGGAATGAGCTCGGACTGAAGGCGCAGGTCGGGATCGTGCTGCAGGAGACCGGCCTGCCGCAGTACCTCACCGTCCGCGAGATCGTGACCCAGTACGCCGGCTTCTACCCGCATCCTCGCGGCGTGGACGAGGTCATCGAGCTGGTGGGATTGACCGATGCCGCCGGCCAACGCCTCATCCGGCTCTCGGGCGGCCAGCGTCGCCGCGTCGACCTGGCGCTTGCCCTGATCGGGGATCCCGAGCTCCTCTTCCTCGACGAGCCGACCTCGGGATTCGACCCCTCGGCGCGCCGGCAGGCGTGGAGCACGGTGCGCGCGCTGATCAGCCTGGGGAAGACCGTGTTCCTCACCACCCACTTCATGGATGAGGCGCAGGCGCTCGCCGACCGGGTGGCGATCATCGCTCGAGGCGAGATCGTGGCCACCGGGACCCCGAACACCATCGGGGCGCGAGGGTCACAGGCGACGATCGTCCGCTTCGGCCTCCCGGATGGCATCCGGCCCCCAGACGGCCTTGGCGCCACGCTCGGCGCCGCCGGCGTGTGGCAGCTCGAGACGGATACGGCGACCCGTTCGCTCCACGAGCTGACGGAGTGGGCGGTGGCAGGTGGGCAGGAGCTGGTCGGCCTGGAGGTTTCGCGCCCGAGCCTGGAGGACGTCTACCTGCAGCTGACCGCCCAATCCGAGGAGGAGGCCGCATGAATGCGCTGGCCCTTGGGCTGCGCGAGGTGCGCTACGTCAACCTGAGCTTCTGGCGAAACCCCGCCGCCGCCTTCTTCACATTCTTCTTCCCCATCCTGTTCATGGTCATCTTCAACGTCCTCTTCGGAGGGACCAGGCCGCTAGGCGAGGGGGGACTGCGAGTCGCGGATTTCTATACGCCGGGGATCATCGTCTTCTCGGTGGTCACCGCCACCTACACCAACATCGCCATGACGGTGAGCGCCAGCCGCGATCTCGGCGTGCTCAAGCAGGTGCGCGGCACCCCGCTGCCGACGGTCAGCTTCCTGGCGGGTCGGATCCTGCATGCGGTCGTCATCGCGTTCCTGCTGGTGATCATCGTGGCCGCCTTCGGCTCGCTGCTGTACCAGGTGCACTTCCCGTGGGATCGGCTGCCGGCGCTGGCGACCACCCTGGCCCTCAGCGCGGCGAGCTTCTGCGCGCTGGGGCTGGCGATCGCCGGCCTGATCCCCAACGCCGATGCCGCGCCCGCTGTCGTCCAGTTCTCGATCCTGCCGCTGAACTTCATCAGCAACGTCTTCATCAACATGCAGGGCGCCCCGGCCTGGATCGACACCGTCTCCAAGCTCTTCCCGATCCGGCACTTTGCCGATGCGCTGCTCGCCGTCTACAACGACCCGACCGCCGGCGCCGGCTTCGCGTGGGGCGACCTGCTCGTCATCGGCGCCTGGGGCGTTGCCGGTCTTGTCATCGCGCTGCGCTTTTTCAGCTGGGAGCCTCGCCGCTAACGCAGCAACTTCTGACCTGAGCCGATGGCGGCGCCCTGCGCGTCGCCAGCCTCGAGTCAGGCAGACGCGACCGGCTCGGGGGTCGCGCTGCCCGGAATCGGGAAGCGGCGCTTGACGTACGCGTCGAGGATCTCGAGGAAGCGCGGCACGATGTTGTCGCCGCGCAGGGTGGTGACCTTCTGGCCGTCGACGAAGACCGGCGCGACTGGCTCTTCGAAGGTGCCCGGCAGGCTGATCCCGATGTCGGCATGCTTGCTCTCACCGGGCCCGTTGACGACGCAGCCCATGACCGCGACCCGCAGCTCCTCGACGCCCGGATGCGATGCGCGCCAGACGGGCATCTGCTCGCGGAGATAGCCCTGGATGTCGCGCGCCATCTCCTGGAAGAAGGTCGATGTCGTGCGCCCGCAGCCCGGGCAGGCGCTCACCTGGGGCGCGAAGCTGCGCAGCCCGAGCGATTGAAGGACCTGCTGGGCGATCTCCACCTCCTCGGTCCGATCGCCGCCGGGCGCCGGGGTCAGGCTGACCCGGATCGTGTCGCCGATGCCGCGCTGGAGCATGATCGCCAGCGCGGCGGTGCTCGAGATGATGCCGCGCGACCCCATGCCCGCCTCGGTCAGGCCCAGGTGGAGAGGGTAGTTGCAACGCTCCGCAAGCCGTGTGTAGACCTCGACCAGGTCCTGGACTCCGCTCACCTTTGCGGAGAGGAGGATCCGATCGTGCGCCTGCCCGCACTCCTCGGCCAGCTGCGCCGAGCGCAGGGCGGATGCGACCATCGCCTCGATCATCACCTCGCGGCTGTCCTTTGGCTCGGGCAGCGCGGCGTTGGCGTCCATCATCTGGGTAAGCAGCTGTTGGTCGAGTGAGCCCCAGTTGACCCCGATCCGCACCGGCTTGTCGTTGGCCACCGCGATCTCGATGATCCGGGCAAAGTTCTCGTCGCGATGCCGACCACCGACGTTGCCCGGGTTGATCCGATACTTCGCCAGGGCCTCGGCGCACGCCGGATACTTGGCGAGCAGCAGGTGACCGTTGTAATGGAAGTCGCCGATGATCGGCACGTTCACGCCCAGCCGATCCAGCTTGTCGCGGATGATCGGGACAGCCTGTGCCGCCTCGTCGTTGTTGACCGTGACCCGTACCAGCTCGCTGCCGGCGTGCGCCAGCTGGGCGACCTGCAGTGCGGTGGCATCAGGGTCGGCGGTATCGGTATTGGTCATCGACTGTACGACGACGGGGTGGCTGCTCCCGACCGGCACGTCGCCGATCATCACGGTCGTGGTGTGGCGCCGGGCTGCGACTGGCATCTCGGGATGATGGTATCGGTCCTGCGCCCGGCATGCCACGTGCAGGTCGGCTCCCGCCGAAGACGGGACGCTCAGTGATGACGGTTGAGCCTGGCGAGGCCGTGGCGCGGCGTGGCGGCGAGGTCTGGGTAGTGGAGGATGAGCCGGCGGCTGCTGCCCTGGCGGCGGACCTGTGTGCCATGAATGGCAGGGGGGCGCGCACCTACCGCGACGGGCAGCGCTTCCTCGAGGCGCTGCGCGCCGAGGACCGGCCGGCGGTCCTCGTCCTCGACTGGCGCCTGGAGCGTGGCCTCTCCGCTCCGCTCTTCATGGCCGCGCGCCATCGCGAGCCGAGCCTGCCCGTCATCTTCTGGACCGGGAGCGTGCGCAGCGCCTTGCCGCAGATGATTCACCATGATCCCCGGGCCCGCATCGTCGACAAGGCAGGCGGTGCGGACGCATTCGAGGCCGCGTTGCTCTGGGCGCTCCAGCTCGCTGACCTCGGGCCGTATGGCGGAGGCCGATGACCGCGAGCGGGGGCGATTCGACGACTCTGCTACGCTGGATTTGAGATGACAACCACTGTCCCGCCCGCTTCCACCGTCGCCTCGGTGCCCGTCGCCGTCGCCCGTCACAAGGTGCTCATCATCGGCTCCGGACCCGCCGGCCTGACCGCCGCGCTGTACGCCGCGCGCGCCAACCTCGAGCCCCTGGTCATCGCCGGCTACACGCCGCTCGGCCAGCTGATGATCACCAGTGACGTCGAGAATTACCCCGGCTTCCCCGGAGGCATCCAGGGCCCGGAGCTCATGCAGCTCTTCCGCGACCAGGCGGAGCGGTTTGGGTCGGTGATCATCGACAAGGACGCCACCCGGATCGATCTCTCGTCCCGCCCGTTCAAGGTCTGGGTCGGTGATGATCAGTACCTGGGTGACGCGGTCATCGTCGCCACCGGGGCTTCGGCCCTGTGGCTCGGCTTGCCGACCGAGGAGCACTTCCGCGGACGAGGGGTGAGTGCCTGCGCCACCTGCGACGGCTTCTTCTTCCGCGACCGTGAGATCGCGGTGGTCGGGGGCGGGGACACCGCGCTCGAGGAGGCGCTCTTCCTCACGAAGTTTGCCAGCAAGGTGACGATGCTCGTCCGCCGGGGCCAGTTCCGGGGCAGCAAGATCATGCAGGATCGTGTTGTGGCCCACCCCAAGATCGAGGTTCGCTGGAATACCGAGGTGATTGAGGTCAAGGGTGACGCGACGGTCACCTCACTCCACCTCCGCGACACCGCGACCGGGGAAAAAGCAGACCTCGACGTCCAGGGCCTGTTCGTGGCGATCGGCTACAAGCCGAACACCGAGCTGTTCCTCGGCCAACTGGAGACCGATGAGCACGGCTACCTGCGGGTGGTGGGTGAGGCCGGGTCGGCGATCGAAGGCGTCTTCGTGGCCGGCGACGTCCACGACCATCGCTACCGGCAGGCGGTCACCGCCGCCGGCGATGGCTGCCGGGCGGCGATCGACGCGGAGCGCTGGCTCGAGTCGGTGGGGGAGACGCAGAGGGTCACCGCCACCAACTGGTAGACGAAGGCGTCGCCCCTCACCCGGGGAGGAGCTGGTCCGCGAGCTCGCGCTCGACGCGACCGCTCGCCACCATGTGCTCGAGGGTGGTCCGCCATCGACCGTCGGCGGCCACCGCCGCGGCCATCTCGCGCCGCGCGATCTCCATCTCGCCGCGCTTGGCGAGCTCGATGGCCGCCCAAAAGGCGAGCTCCCAGAATTCGGGCGCGCGGCGTCGCGCCTCCTGGTAGCGCTCCACCTCGTCCTGGCCTGCCTTCGCGGCATCGCCCTGATCGTCGAGCAGCGCCTGGGCCTCCCACAGGTTGACCAGGCGGCGCAGCTCGGGAACCGGCTGGTCGTGGTCCTCGACGCGAAGGTCCATGTTCAGGCCGCGCCAGCGAGTGCCTCGCAGCTCGGCGTCGACGATGACGATCGCCGCGCTCTGGCGACCCCGGACGTCCCCGCCGGCCGCCTCCGCCGCCTCGAGCGTCCGGAGCAGGCGTTCGCTGAGTGGTAGCTTCGCAGCGAGGGCGGCCTCGTAGGCGGGGGCCATCGACTGCCACACCTCATCACGCTCAAGCAGGTTGCCCTGCACGGTGAAGCCGTCGCCGACCACGTGCCCGCATGCCTTTACGCAGGCCGCCCCTGTATACGCCGCCGCGCGACCGGCGCCGTCGACGACGCCGATCTGCCGCTGCTCAGGCGTCTCGTCGCCGGCCACCAGCGCCGCGATGACCCGCTCGGCGCTCCACTCATTGCGAAGCATTTCCAGCGCGATCGGCCCGAAGCTGACGTTCACGAAGGCCTGGGTCGCGACGGCGCCGATGCCCGGCTCCAGCCAGGGGACGATTGGCCCAACCGTGTAGGCGTGCGATTGCACCGCGACGCCGTAGCGGCCGGTGAGTGGATCGCGGGCGGCGATGCTGTACGTCATGGGCGAAGCCTAACGGCGCGCGAGGCGCGGAGAAAGGGGCTCTGGCGACCATGGGGGTACACTCCACGGCCTGACGCCGACCGGGCGAACCGCGGGGTGGGGTCCTCGATGGGCGGAGCCGGCGCCGATCCTGAGGAGGTTCTCATGCGCGCGTTCCTTGTCGAACTCGACAACCGCACCGGCTCCCTCGCGCAGCTGAGCGAGGCCATCGCCGATCCCGGGATCAACATCGTTGGGGTGGTAGCCACGACCTCGGGGGGCACCGGGTCGGTTGCGCTGACCACCACGGACGACAGCGCGACCCGCGGTGCGCTCGAGAGCGGCTCGTTCAGCTACCGCGAGGTCGAGCTCGTCTCGGTATCCCTCGAGAACCAGCCCGGGACGCTCGCCGCCGCGGCTCGACGGCTCGCCGAAGGGGGCGTCAACATCGAGCTGGTCATGCCCACGGGCATGGAAGGCGGGAAGGTCACCGTCGCGTTCGGCGTCAGCGACCCGAGCGCCGCCCGCCAAGCCCTCGGCGAGCTCGCCGCCCCTGCAGGGTGACGTCGGGTCCGCCGCTCCTCAGCCCGCTGGCCCCAGGGCGGCGCGGGCTACGTCCGGCACGTCGGTCACGAACCCCCACAGGCCGTGGGCGGCGAGCTGCTGCATCCGTTCGGGGTCGTTGACCACGTAGCAACCGAGCTGGCGACCAAATGCGTTGGCCTGGGCGATGATCATCGACGGATCGAGGCCCAGGTCGCCCTCCCACGGGTGCACCCCGAGGTGGCCATGGTTCACCGTCCAGGTCAGGCCGCGCTCCACGCTGTCGTACGGGACAAGCAGCAGCCCGGTGGGCAGGTCTGCGTCGAGCTCGTGGGTGCGCTCGATCGCCGCCTCGTCGAAGCTGATGACCATCACCTTGCCCGCGCCGCGGACGCGTGAGTCGCGGAGTGTGGCGACCGTGGCATCGGCTGCTTCCGCGGCTTTGAGCTCGACCACCAGGCCGATGCTCTCCGGGAGCCATTCGAGGACCTCGGGGAGGGTAGGCACACGCAGCTCCTTGCCGGCGTAGGGGAGAGATCCGTCCTCGGCCACGAAACGGGCGCCGGCATCGGCTCGATGGATCTCGCGCATCGTCCTGCCGCCGACTGATCCGATCTGATCGGTCGTCCGGTCGAGGGTGTCGTCGTGGATGACCGCCAGCTCGCCGTCCTGCGTCAGGTGCACATCGAGCTCGATCGCGTCGGCCCCCTGTTCGACCGCGAGCTGGTACGAGGGCATCGTGTTCTCCGGCCGGTAGGCCGATGCCCCACGGTGGGCGACGATGACGGTCATCGCGGTAGCTCGCCGGGCGGCACGATCGCCGGTTCGAACGTCGCGGCGGCGGCGACCTCCGCGTCGTCCACATGTCCCACGCCTTCGGGCACGCCCCGAATGATGAGGTAGCCAATGACCATCAGCCCCAGCAGGCTCAGGATCGCGACCTGGTAGGCGGCCTTGCCCATCACCGGCTGGAGGAAGAACACGGTCACGCCAAAGATGACCGGTCCCACGACGGCGGACAGCTTCCCCGCCAGGCCATAGAGCCCGAACATCTCACCGACCTGCGCCGGCGGCGCGAGGCGCAGCAGGTAGAGCCGATCGGTCACCGCAACCCCGCCCAGGCCGGAGCCGAGGATGGCGCCCGCGATCAGGAACGGCACGGTCTGGAGCACGAGACCGATGAGCAACAGGCCCACCACCCATGAGATGAGCACCGCCAGCAGCGTTCGCTTCGGGCCGATGCGATCCACCAGCCACCCCCAGCCAAACGACGCCAGGACCGCCACCACCGTCAGGCCGATCAGCACGTACCGCGCCCCCGACTGGCTGAACCCGACTGCGTTGATGGCGAACAGGCTCATCACCGCGATGGCGGTGTTGATCGGGTCCGAATAGAAGAAGCGCCCGACGATGAATCGCAGAAGCCCGGGACTGTGACGGGCGTTGGCCACAGTCCTGCCGAGCTGGCTCCACGAGGCCAGGGCCTCGCGGGCGCGGAATGGGCTCCTCGGACGCGGGAGCTCGCGCACCGCGACGAAGAGCGGGACGGCGAAGACTGCGAACAGCGAGCCCACCAGCAGGAAGCTGGCGGCCGTCGAGTCGCCATCGGGGTCGGTGGTCAGCCCGTAGAGCAGCCCAGAGACGATCGTCCCCAGGTACCCCAGGCCGACACCGATCCCCGACAGCCGGCCCCTCGTCTCCGGGCGGGCGACATCGGGCAGGATCGCGTCGTAGTAGATCAGGGCCGCCTGGTACGCGAAGTTCGCGAGCGCGAAGAAGAGCAGCCCGACCCAGATGCCGACCAGCCCGATGAGCATGGTCGGGACGATGCACAGCACGGTAAAGACGAGGAGATATGCCTTGCGCCCTCCCGTCCGGTCGCTCATCGCTCCGAGCGGCGGCGAGACGAGCGCGTTGGCGAGCACGGACAGGCTTGCAGCCAATGTGAAGGCAAGGGTGCCGGCGCTCTCACCCAGGTAGCGGGTCGCCCACGGCCCCATCGCGAAGCTCACGATGGCGAAGCTGTAGATCGTGTTCGCGAAGTCGTAGAGGGCCCACGAGAGACCCTCGACGGCGCTGCCCGATCGTGTCAGCCCGCCGAGGCCGCGCCACCAGCCGGCAGGGGCGAGAGCGGTCACGCCGAGGGCTCGGGGCGGATCACGGCGCGATGATAGCGGCATCGCCGGTGGCCACTGACAGCCCGGCGGCAACCGGGTAGAGTCGCGAAATGATGCGACCGGGACGCCGATGCGGAAGCGGCTGAGCGGGTTGACCCTTGCCCTCATCGGGCTTGGCGTGCCGGCGATCGTCGTCTGGCTGACGCGATCCTCGGAGCCGGCGTTCGGGACGCCTCGCACCCTGGCCCTGGCGACGGCACCGGGTGCCGACGTTGCTGGCCCGGCCGGCGCACGACCGGCATCCCCGCCGCCCTCGTTATCGCCCTCCGCTCCGTTGCTCGAGCCGCAGCCGCAGGGCCTCTTCGCCGCCATCGGTCGCTTCGACTATCGCTTCCGGCGAATCCTGCCAGTGCTCGGTCTGGCGCTGGTCATAGGAGTCAACGTCTGGGCCGGCTTGAGCGGGGGGGAGCTGATCCAGGGCGGCTGGGTCATCAGCGGGTCGCAGGAGCAGGAGGCGGTGCGCCTGCTCGAAGAACGATTCCCCGCCGATACGGCGACCGCCGCGACGCTGATCGTGGTCTATCGCGATCCCGAGGGGCACGCCGCGTCGCCGGCGTTCCAGGCGAAGATCGACTCCAGCCTGGTAGCGGTGGCGCACGACTCGGCGGTGACAGCCGTCGCGACCTACGCCAGCACCCCCGTCCCACAGTTCCTCAGTCGCGACGGGTCGGCCACCATGGCGGTCGTCACCATGGGTGAGACCATCGAGTCGGCGGTCGGCGACGCGAAGCGTCTCACCGCCGAGGTCCGGCCGCTGGACGGGGTGAAGACCTACGTCACCGGCATCCCGCAGCTCTACGGGGAGTTCAACGACAAGATCGAGCACGACCTGGTCCAGGCAGAGCTCATCAGCCTTCCCATCGCGCTCGTCATCCTCCTGGCCGTCTTCGGCACCCTGGTGGGGGCCGGCCTTCCGCTGCTGATGGCGGGGCTCGCGCTGCCGACCACGTTCGCCGCGATCAGCCTCCTCGCCGGCGTGACCGACATGAGCGTCTTCGTCACCAACCTGGCGAGCATGATCGGGCTCGCCCTGGCGATCGACTATTCGCTCTTCATGGTGAGCCGCTTCCGCGAGGAGCTGCGTCATCACACCGTCGAGATCGCGGTGGAACGGATGATGGGGAGCGTGGGGAAGGCCGTCGCCATCTCGGGCGTGGCGGTCGCGGTGGGCCTCTCGTCGCTGACCGTCTTCCAGGCGGCGGCGCTCCGCTCGATGGGCTACGCAGGAATCATCACCGTGCTCTCGACCCTCCTGTACGCCCTGACTGTGCTTCCGTCGATCCTTGCCCTGCTCGGCCCGCGAGTGAACCGGTTGCGAATTCCGATGCCGCGCTTCCTGCGCATCGTCGAGAACGATCCCGTCGCCGCGGAGCGGCGCCAGGGGCGGGGCGCGTGGGCCTGGGTCGCCGCCCGCGTCATGCGCCGTCCGCTGCTGGTGGCTGGACCGATCCTCGCCCTCCTGCTGGTCGCGGGGTTGCCGTTCCTGTCACTCCAGCTGTCGACCGGCCAGAACCTGTCGGACCTGCCGAGGACCCCGGCCCGCACCGGGTTCGAGGTCCTCCAGGCAGAGTTCCCCGGCGGCGAGTCCGACCCGGTGACGATCGCCGTGCAGTGGCCCGGACAGGACTTCGGCGGGGCACTGCCGGCCGACCGCCAGGCCGATCTCGAGGCCTACGTGCGTAAGCTCGCAGCTGTCAAGGGCGCAACCGAGGTGCAGAGCGTGCTCGACCCACCTTCCGGGATGGATTCGGTCAGCTACCGCCAGCTGCTGGCTCTTCCGCCGGCACAGCGCCCTGCACGGGCGCAGGCGGTCACCGCCTATGCGGCCAAGCTGCTGGCGGTCGACACCGCGAAGGTGACCGTCTTCAGCACGATCCTTCCCGACTCGAACGAGGGCCGCGCCCTCGTCGGGCGCGTGCGCGCGATCCCTCCGCCTCCGGGGGCAGAGGTGCTGACCGGCGGCCTCCCGTCGCGTTCCGCCGACTTCATGACCGCCTTCAACAGCGCCGTCCCGGTCGCCATCCTGATCGTGGTGCTGGTGACGGGCGGCGTGCTCTTCCTGACATTCGGCTCGTTCCTGCTGCCAATCAAGGCGGTGCTGATGAGCCTGGTGAGCATCAGCGCGAGCTTCGGCGCCCTGGTCTGGATCTTCCAGGAGGGCCATCTTGCCGATCAGATCGGGTTCGAGGCCTCCGGCGCCACCGCCGCCTGGCTGCCGCTCATCATGTTCGCCATCCTCTTTGGGCTGTCCATGGACTACGAGGTCTTCCTCCTCTCGCGCATCCGGGAGCGCTACCTCGCGACAGGCGACAACACCCGGGCAGTGGCGGAGGGGATCGGGATCACCGGCGGGATCATCACCGGCGCGGCGCTGATCATGGTGGCCGTCTTCGCTGCGTTCGGCCTGTCGAGCATCACCTTCATCAAGGCCCTCGGCCTGGTGATGGCCCTCGCGGTGCTGATCGATGCCACCCTGGTGCGCGGGCTGCTCGTCCCGGCCTTCATGCGGGTCATGGGGCGGGCTAACTGGTGGGCCCCGCGATGGGTGCAGCGTGGGGTGGCCAGGCTCGGCCTGTACGAGGATCCGGACCAGGTCCAGCACACCCAGCTGCCCGCACTGGGCGTTGGCGCGACCTCGGGGAGCGTCCCGCTCCCCTGACGGCTAGGCTGTCCGGCATGAGTCGCGACGAGCGCCTGGATGCGCTGACGAGCCGATGGCGCATGCGTCACGAGCTCGAGCGAGCACGCCGCGCGGCGGCAGGGAACCCGCGCCTGCCTGCGGATGAGGAGCGGATCGAGCGTGCCCACGCGGGCTTCCCATGGCGCGACACCTCGCCGGCCGCGTACGTCGCCCGCCATGGGCGGGAGATGACCGGATACACCTACGACGACTACGCCTACCCCGATGCCGAGCTCCAGGCGTGGCTGGACGAGGTGGGAAACCTGCTCCGCTCGAGACGGCGATCGGTGGACCGATGAAGAGCGGCGCCGCGCCCGCCTGGGCACGAGTGCTCGTCGCGGAGGTGTGCCTCGAGGCGCAAGTGGCGCCACCGGCGATCCTCCGCTGGCGCCGCCTGGATCGCGTCGCGGCGTCCGGCGTCACCAATCGACGGCTCGGTTCGATCGCGGTGAGCGCGGGATCCGACGCCGCCGACGCCCAACACACGCTGCTGCACGAGCTCGCCCACTGGCTTGCGCCCGAGGAGCGGACGGTGGCTCGAGGAGGTCGGCGGCGTAGGCGCGCGACCACCCATCACGGGCTCGCCTTCTACCGCGTGGCCTTCCGCCTGTATGCGGCGTACGAGCCGCCGCTCGAGGATGCGCTGCGGCGCGAGGCGGGGCGCTACCCAAGCAGCCTGCGGCACGCGCGGGCCCTGGGGATCGACGGCGGGGCGTTGGTGACCGCGGAGCATCGGGCGCTGCTGGGCACACGGTCCGCGACCCGCGGCCGGTGGCGGATCATGGTGCCGGAGCACGCGGTGGACGTGGCGCGCGTCGGGCGCTGGTACGTGTGCACCACCTGCGGGCGGCGCCTGGTGGGACGGACACTGGTCCGCGTGGCACGCCGCGGCCGGCGCGAGCGCCACGTGCTGTGGACCCGCGAGCCGGAGACCGCCACGGCCTGAACCGGGCGCCGGTCACCTCCGCGGTTGCGATCACCGGGCGAGGCGCGCCGCCTCCGAGATGACCTCGATCGCGGCGACGGTCGACGGCGTGCACGCGGCGATGACATGTGAGACCCCGGCCGCGGCGTACCGGCGGAGGCCCGCGGCGAGCTCCGCCGCATCCCCCCGCAGCGCGTGCGCTGGCGCCTCATCGCCGTCGGTGAGCAGCTCCGAGACGACGACGTTGACCCCGATCGTGATCTCCAGTGTCGCAGGATCTCGTCCCGTCGCAGCCAGCGCCGCGCGCAACGGCGCGACCCGCGGCTCGATCTCGGACGCGTCGCCGAACCAGGCCGCGTTCCAGGCATCCGCGTGCTCGGCCACCAGTCGCAGCATCCGCGGACCGCGTCCCGCGATGAGGATCGGCGGTCCGGAGGCGCGAGGTCCGCGCGGCTGGAGCTCGGCGCCATCGGCTCGATGGAAGCGTCCGGCGAAGTCTGCCCTGCCGCTGCGCAGCAGCGGGAGGAGGATCTCGAGCGCCTCCTCGAATCGTGAGACCCGATGGTCGAAGGGGATCCCGAACGCATCGAACTCCGGCTCGTTCCAGCCCGCGCCGATCCCAAGGATGAGGCGTCCGCCGCTCACCTCGTCGACGGTCACCGCCATCTTGGCGAGCACCGCCGGGTTCCGGAATGGGATCGCCAGCACGAGGGTCCCCAGCTCGACGCGCGAGGTGTCGGCGGCGAGCGCCGCGAGGATCGACCACGCCTCGTAAATCCCACTCGGCGGCGCTGGCGGAAAGCGGAAGAGCAGGTGGTCGTAGACCCAGATCGAGTCGAGGCCGCCGGATTCGGCCGCCTGCGCCACGTCGCGCAGCTCGGGGTACGTGGCGGTGCGTCCGCTGAGCTCGCCCTCGGCAATCGGCATCACGACCCCGACCTTCATTCGTGCATGCTAGCGAGGCATGGCGACTGCCCCCCTCCCCCTCGACGGAATACGCATCCTCGACGCCAGCCGGGTCCTGGCCGGACCCTTCGCGACGATGCTGCTCGCCGACCTTGGCGCCGACGTCATCAAGCTCGAGCCACCGACCGGGGACGAGAGCCGTGGCTGGGGCCCGCCGTTCTGGGGCGATCCTGCCGACCAGCTGAGCGCCTACTTCTGCGCGGTCAACAGGAACAAGCGGTCGGTGGTCGTTGACCTGCGGACCGAAGCCGGCCGCGATCTCCTTGACCAGCTCGCTGATCGGGCTGACCTCCTCGTCCACAATTCGCGCCCCTCATCGGCTCGCCGCCTGGCCCTGGACTATCCCCGCCTGGCCAGGCTCCACCCGAATCTCGTCGTGGCCTCCATCGGCGGCTTCCCCGGGTATACGGAGGCCGAACGCCCGGCGTACGACCTGCTCGCACAGGCGGTGAGCGGGTTGATGGCTGTCACCGGCGAACCGGATGGCGAGCCGATGAAGGCGGGAGTCGCGCTGCTCGACCTGTTGGCCGGCCTCGAGCTCGCAGTTGGGGCGCTCGCAGCACTGCTGGGCAGGGCGCGTGGGTCCGCGCCCCCCGTGACGCGGGTTGAGGTCGCGCTGGTCGAGGCCGGGGTCACCGGGCTCGTCAATGTCCTCGCCAACCTGCTCGCCGCCGGATCCGAGCCCGCGCGCCACGGCAATGCCCACCCGAATATCGTGCCGTACCAGGTCTTCGCGACGGTGGATGGCCATCTCGCCCTCGCGGTCGGCAACGATGCGCAGTTCGCCCGGCTCTGGAACGTGCTCGGCCTCGAGCCGGATCCGCGATTCGCCAGCAACCCCGGCCGGATCCAGCATCGCGCGGAGGTCGTCGCCCGCATCGAGGCGGCGATGGCCGCGCGTCATCGGGACGAGCTGGTCGCCGAGCTCGAGGCCGCGGACGTGCTCGCCGGTCCGGTCAACCAGGTCAGCGAGGCCCTCGCCGCGATGGAAGCCGCCCATCCGGACGGCTGGCTCGAGCGATCGGCCGGCGGGCGGGTGGCGCCGGACCCGATCCGGCTGGATGCTCACCACCTGCCGTTGCGGTTGCCGCCTCCCCACCTGGGAGAGCACACCGATGCCATCCTGCGGGAGGCGGGTCTCGACGCAGGCGCGATCGCCAACCTGCGGTCTGCCGGGGTTGTGCGGTAAGCCTGCCCGCCAGCATCGGCCCGGACGTATCATGCC
>JALYLB010000092.1 GCA_030774475.1 Chloroflexota bacterium
TCCATCTCGCCCTGGCGCAACGCCTCGTCATCATCCCGGTCGTCAACAAGATCGACCTGCCCAGCGCCGATCCGGAGATGGTGCTGCACGAGCTCGAGGAGACGCTGGCCATTCCCCGGGAAGAGGCAATTCTGGCCTCCGCCAAGGAGGGGACCGGGGTGGCGCAGATCCTGGAGGCGATCGTCAGCCGCGTCCCCGCCCCTCGCGGTGACGCCTCAGTCCCCCTCCAGGCGCTCGTCTTCGACAGCCACTACGACCCGTACAAGGGGGTCGTCGCCTACGTGCGCGTGGCCAACGGCACGCTCCACGACCACGAGCGGATCCGGTTCATGGCCACCGACGCGGAGAGCGAGATCCTCGAGCTCGGCTACTTCCGCCCCGGACCTGTCCCCACCCGGGCCCTCACCACCGGCGAGGTCGGGTACGTGGCGAGCGGGCTGAAAAGCATCCGCGAGGCGCGCGTCGGCGACACGCTGACCACCACGGCCCGGCCGGCTGCAGAGCCGCTCCCCGGCTACCGCCAGGCGCTCCCGCTGGTCTTCGCCGGGATCTATCCACTGCGCGGCGACGACTACCCGCTCCTGCGCGACGCCCTCGACAAGCTCCACCTCAATGACGCGAGCTTCGCCTACGAGCCGGAGTCGAGCGCCGCGCTGGGGCACGGCTTCCGATGCGGATTCCTGGGGCTGCTCCACATGGAGATCGTCCAGGAGCGGCTCGAGCGCGAGTTCGACCTCGACCTCATCGCGTCGGCGCCGAGCGTGGAGTACCGGGTCAAGCCGATCCATGGCGATGCCGAGCTGGTCGTCGACAACCCGTCCCAGATTCCCGATGCCGGCGAGATCGAGGCGATCAGCGAGCCGTGGGTCGAGGCCCAGGTGCTGACCCCCACCGACTACATCGGGCCGATCATGGAGCTCGCGACGAACCGGCGCGGCGAGTTCAAGACCATGCAGTACCTCGACCCGACGCGCGTCGACCTGCACTTCGAGATGCCGCTCGCCGAGCTGATCATCGACTTCTACGACCTGCTCAAGAGCCGGTCGAGCGGGTACGCGAGTCTCGATTACACGTACATCGGGTACCGGGCGGGCGACCTGGTGAAGCTCGACGTGCTGGTCAACGGGGAGCCGGTCGACGCCCTCTCGCTCATCGTCCATCGGTCGAACGCGTTTCGCGCAGGAAAGGCGCTGGTCGACAAGCTCAAGGAGCTGATCCCCCGGCAGCTGTTCGAAGTACCCGTTCAGGCCGCCATCGGCTCGCATATCATCAGCCGCGAGACGATCCGGGCCATGCGCAAGAACGTGCTGGCCAAGTGCTACGGCGGCGACATCACCCGCAAGCGGAAGCTCCTCGAGAAGCAGAAGGAGGGGAAGCAGCGCATGAAGCGGATCGGGTCGGTCGAGATCCCGCAGGAGGCCTTCCTTGCGGTGCTGCGCATGAACGAGACCGCGAGCTAGCTCGGCGTGGGCTTCTTCGAGTCGTTGCGCCTGGCGATCGCCCTTGGGCTGGCCATCTTCATGGTCCTGCTCCGTTTCGACGCCGAGCGAATCATGCGCTCGGACTACTTCCGGTACCGGACCGCGTGGTTCGCGCCCCTGAGCTACTACGCCCTGGTGCTCCTCTTCGCGGTTGGGATCGCCTGGATCCTGCCCGCGGGCCGCGCCCGCCTGTTTCTCACCGGCGGGCCACCGGCCACGGTGCTGCCGGTGATGCTCGCCTTCGCGGTGGTGGCCCTGCTCAACGCCGTCGCGCTCGCCTACCTGCGCTACGGCGGCGTGGTGCCGCTGCCAGCAGAGCTCCTCCCGTCACGGATCCTGGGCGCCGCGGCGAATGCCATCGCCGAGGAGATCCAGTTCCGCTCGATCGTGCTCGGGATGCTGGTCTTCGCCCTGCCGACCCAGCCTGTCCTGTGCAACCTGATCCAGGCGGTGCTCTACGGGGTCGTGCACCGTCGGCTCTGGCGCGACCGCGATTGGTACTTCCTGGCCGGCGCGGTAATCCTGGGCTATGCGGCCGGGGCGGCCACCCTGACCACCGGCTCGGTGATTCCCGCCATCGTCGGCCACTTCGCGGTCACCGTGAGCCTGTTCGCGTTTGCCGGGGGGCGCCTGCGCCAGCGACCCATCTGACCGTGGACCTTGGCCGCCATCGCCGCGCCGGGTAGGCTTCCGCGATGGAGGCGAGCGCTCCAGCCATCCTCGAGCTCGCGCTACTGCTGCTCAGCGCTGCAGCGGCAGGATGGGCGGCTCGCCGAGCGGGGTTTCCGGCCGTCATCGGCTACCTCGCGGTCGGCGCCCTTGCGTCGCCCTTCACCCAGGGATTCGTCGCGCATCGGGAGCAGCTCGAGCTGCTTGCCAATATCGGCGTCATCCTCCTCCTGTTCGAGGTGGGGATCGAGATCGACCTTGCCCGCATGGGACGCGAGCAGCGTGCGCTGCTGTGGGTCGCTCCCGTCCAGCTGCTCGCGACGACCGCCCTGGGTACCGGCGTCGGACTGTTCGGTGGCCTGGGCCTGGCCGGGGCGGCCCTGCTGGGCCTGGCCGTGGGCCTTTCCTCGAGCGCGGTGATCGTCAACATCACTCGTAGCCGGCACAGGACGACCGACCTGGCGACCGAGCACGCGCTCCTGGGCTGGAGCGTGGTCCAGGACGTCGCCGGGGTGATCCTCGCCGGGATCCTGATCAGTGCCATGGGAGCTCCGGCGGGGTCTGGGGAGACGCCGGAATCGCCGTGGCTCATGGTCCTCGGCATGCTCGTCTTCATCGGCCTGGCGCTCGGCGTTGCCCGGATCCTTCCCTGGGTCCTGCGCGGCCTCCACGACGAGCACGACATGTTCCTGATCGTCTCGGTGGCGTCAGGCCTCGCGATTGCGGGCAGTGGCGCCCTCGTGTTCCACATCCCCATGGCGCTCGCGGCGTTCATCGCCGGCCTGGCCATCACCGAGAGCCACCACGCCCAGGAGGCGCGTCGCCGCCTGCTCCCCTTCCGCGACCTGTTCGCCGTCTTCTTTTTCGTGGTGATGGGGACGCTCATCGACCCCACCAGGGTGCTGGATGGATGGCTCTGGCTCGCCGCGCTGCTCGCGATCCTGGTCGTCGGTAAGGTCGGGGTCGCGTATCTCCTCGCCCGATTGGCGAGGCTGGCGGCACGGCCGGCGCAGCTGGCGGTCGGCCTCGGACAGATCGGGGAGTTCAGCTA
>JALYLB010000093.1 GCA_030774475.1 Chloroflexota bacterium
CGCGGCCGGCCTGAGACGTACCACTCCACCGCCAGCCAGGCGATGCCGGCGAAGGACGCCGCCAGGTCGGTATTCAGGAAGGCGACCGCGGTGACGGAGTCGACCGAGAATTCGCTGCCGGCGTTGAAGCCGTACCAGCCGAACCAGAGCAGACCCGTGCCGAGCGCCACGAGCGGGATGCTGTGCGCGCCGCTGTCCGTCACCTTGCGGCGCCCCACGTACAGGACGGAGGCCAGCGCCGCCATGCCGGCGAGGGTATGCACGACCACGCCGCCCGCGAAGTCGAGGACGCCCAGGTCGTGGAGCAGTCCGCCCCCCCAGATCATGTGCACGAAGGGGAAGTAGACGAAGAGCAGCCAGGCCGTCAGGAAGAGCAGGTATGCCTTGAACGTGACGCGGTTGACGAACGCTCCGGTGATCAGCGCGGGAGTGATGATCGCGAACATCATCTGGTAAGCCACGAAGACGATGAGCGGGATCGTGGCGTTGGGGGACGGCGTCTCGAGCGTGATGCCCCGCAGGAACGCGTGGTCGAGATCGCCGATGATCCCGCCCTGGCCGCCGCTGAACGAGAGCGAATAGCCGACCGCGAACCAGATGACCGTCGTCCAGCCCAGTGACACGAAGCTCTGGAACATGATCGCGAGCACGTTCTTGCGCGAGACGAGGCCGCCGTAGAAGAACGCCAGGCCGGGTGTCATCAGCATGACGAGGCTCGTCGCGAGCAGCATGAAACCGGTGTTGCCAGTGTCGAGGTTGGGCATCGTGTTCCCCCCTGACCTGCGCCCGATCGCGCGGCCAACATGGTAGGGGCGGCGTCAGGGCGCGGTAAGGAACTCGCGCATGAGGGACTGGAAGCATGAAACGACCCCGGGGCCTTGAGCCGCCGAGGTCGTCGGTCGTGGCCTGAGCGATCAGATGGCGGCGCGACGACCGGTGAAGGCGCGGGCGAGGAAGATGACGACGATCGCGCCGAAGACGGCGACGATGATGCTTTCGATGTTGAGCCCGGTCACATCAGCCACGTGGAGCACGGTCCCGGCCAGGAAGCCGCCGACGACCGCGCCGATGATCCCGAGCAGGATGGTCCCGATGACGCCGGTTCGGCCGCCCATCAGGAGGTTGGCGAGGAAGCCCGCGATGGCGCCCAGCACGATCCAGGCAAGCAGACCCATGGTTTTCGGTTCCTCCCTATACCGGCTCGCGCCGGAAGATATTGACGATCCACAGGATGATCAGCTCGAGGACGGACCAGCCGACGAACGCCACGATCGCGGCGATATCGAGCGTGGAGCCGCTCGCATGCAGCGCGTTCGTACGCAGGATGCCCTCGAACGGCTGCACGAAGACCTGGCTCAGATCGAGGATGAAGCTCACGAGCCCATTCGCCTCCCGGGCATTGAGCAGGAGCAGCAGGACGCGCAGCCCGATGAGGATCTGGATGAGCCCGAAGATGAGGACGATGACGCGGCGCGCCATCTCACCACCGCTCGGCGAGATCCGGGTCGTGCGGCGGACGTAGGAGCTGCCGCTTGAGCTGCCGGTGGCAGTGGCCGCAGGCGCGACTGGAGCCGCCGGCTGCGCCGGCTCGACCGCTTCCCCGCTCTGCGCCGACTCTTCGACGACCTCGGTGCGCTGTTCGATCTCGGTCATGGCGCCTCCTTCCCACACAAGCGTCCTCCACACGCGCTCGCGTGATGCGAACACATTGTGCGCCCGTCTTGCAGCTTCATCGCGTCGAGCGCGCGGCGCTACGATCCCGCGATGCGAGCGCCACTCCGGTTCGTGGCCCATGCGGGAGCGGGCCGGGGCGCATTCCGGAAGGCCTGGCCGCCCCTCGCCGAGGCGCTCTCCGAGCGCCACCTCGACCACGAGGTGGCGCTGACGGAAGGGGCCGGCCATGCCGCGGAACTGGCCCGTCAGGCAGTCAAAGAGGGCGCGCGCCTGATCGTGGGCGTAGGTGGCGACGGGACCCTTCATGAGATCGTCAACGGGGTCCTCGCCGACGCCGATCGAGCACC